>JACRMK010000071.1 GCA_016235055.1 Chloroflexota bacterium
GGAGGTGCGCGGCGGCGCAGCCGCCGCGCACCTCCCCTTGGATTCTCTCCCCCTCCCAACGAAGTTGGGAGGGGGTCGGGGGGAGGGCAGCAACAACGACTCGTCGAACCGGTTTGGGTGACAAGCACGCGAGGACCAGCTCATGACGAGCCGGCATTGGAATGTACCCGTCCAAAGTCAAAATGAGAATTGCTGGTGACCTGTGTTGCGCGGTTCCGCGCATGGCTTACGTCTCCGTCCCGAACGACTCGTAAAACGTCGCACCCATGTTCCGCACCTGCGCGTCGGCCACCCGCCGCGATGGCAACGCCTTGAGGTTGTTGAGCATCTCCACTGCGGTTTCGGCCAGCGGACCGCCCTGCGCGCATTGATGGCGCAGCCAGTAGAGCGTATACAGCAGGCCATAGCGGTATTGCTGGAAGCAATGCGCCACCAACTGCAACCGCGCGTCACCCCGGCGTAGCTCCTCTTGGATTTGGGCATAGCACGTCCGGCAGATGGTCACCGTGTTCATGCGCCGATCGCAGCCGCCCGCCGACAGCGGCACGAGGTAGTGCCGCCGCCAATCATCCGGCATTGCAAGGCGCAGGCAAACCGGGCACGTGTTATCAAGTATTGAAGGGGATAGTCCCTGAGATGCGTGGGGCGTCACATGGCCCTCCGGTATCGGAATGTGGTGGGGCATCAACGGGAGACCCGCGCCAGCGCATCGGCGGCCAGCGCGAAGTTGCGGTTCAGTCGCACGGCCTCGCGGTACGACTGCATCGCCTCGCTTCGCCTACCCAGCATTTCAAACGCCCGCCCGCGATAATATTGCACTTCCTCGATGTCGGTCGTCTGCGTCAGCGTTAGCTCGGTCAGGTCGAGCACATCCTGCACCCGGCCAGCCGCCAGATAAGCATCGTAGATGCCGTACTGGTACCAGAGCATCCGCCAGGGCAAGCCGATGCGGCGCGCGCGGTCGAACGCCGGCACTGCCTCGCCCGGGCGGCCAAGCGCTTGCAGCGATGCGCCGAGATTGAACCAGGCAAACGCGTCGTCTGCGCCCAGCGCCGTCGCGGATACGGCGCGCCCCAATGACCCGCGCCACATCGCCTCGTCCGCCGGACCGGCAATGGCCATGGCGAGCGGCTCCTGCTCGCGCGCGTAGGCGGCGATACTGAGATTGTTGAACGCCTTCCAGTTGGCCAGGAACTCCGCGTAGTCCAGCTTGACATTGGCTCCGCTGTACGAGTCCAGTGCGTTGAACTGCTGCACGCGATCATTATATGCGAACAGCAGCCGGTAATGCCCCATGCCATCGTTTGGCTTCGGCGTGAACCACATTTCGACAATCACCGGCATGCCGTTGGCCAGGTACTGCTTCAACGCCGTGATCGTTCCGCCGACACGCAGCACCGCGCCCATGCCGGGCTTGGTGCGCACATAGCCGGCAAGCTCATCCGGGCTGACGTTCCGATCCTGCGGGTTCGGTTTGAGCAGCGGCGCGATTTCTTTCTGCGTTTCCGTGTATCCGAAGTGACTGAGCAGCATGCCGACCGTCGCCGGCCCGCAGTTGTTCCAGCCCTGGTATTCATGCTTGAACGTAGTCAGTCGGACGTCCGGCGGCGGCGGCGGTACCTGGATGGCTGGCGTTGGCGTGGCCGTCGCTGGAGCCGGCGTTCCAGGTGTGGCAGTTGGCGTGGCGCTGACGCTGGGCGGCGCGACAGCGACGTCATCGCGTGGCGGCGGCACGAACGGGTCGCGCGGCTGCAGGTCGTGCCACCACGTTTCAATTCGAAGTGGAATCGACTCTGCGCGCTCGCGAAGTGGCGGCACGGCAGACACGATGACGGTCGCGACAATACCCAACACGAGCGTCAGCACCAGCAGATTGCGGATAATGCGCATGGGCCTGATGCTAACAGAGGGCGCGTGACGCGCCAAACGTCGCAATGACGTCCCGACGCGCCCCGACAGGTTGATCCTGTTGCTCCAAACACAGCTATTCTCATTTTGGAGTCGGCTGCCAATATGCCCCCTCATCCCCAGCCCCTTCTCCCCCGCGCGCGCGGGGGAGAAGGGGAAAAGCTAACGGGGATTGGCGCGGCGGCGCAGCCGCCGCGCCAATCTCCTAAGAATCTCGCCCCCTCCCAACGAAGTTGGGAGGGGGTCGGGGGGAGGGCAGTGCCACTTTTTCGACGGGCCAGCTTGCGTGACAAGCGCCTGAGAGCCAGCGCATCGCAAGCGGCATTGGAAAGTACCCGTACAAAGCTAAATTGAGAATTGCTGTCCAAACACAATCCGCTGGAAATATGCCTTTAGAAAGACTATAATTCTGGCCGGAACTTCGTCGCGACGCCGACTCGACGTTGAGCCGGGCAGAGATCTTCACTGGATGTGGCGATGACCGAAAAAGAAATCAAACAACAACTGGAGCAGGTGGCCGACTTGCGCGCCCGGCGCGAATCGCTGGCGCTGCAAAAAGAGAACCTGCGCGATTCGGTGCTGACGGACGAGATCAGAGCGAAGCTGGCCGAGATCGATGCGGAATTCAATCCACAGTTGGAAGCGCTCGATGAGGCAGCGGCCGAGTTGGAAGCGGATGTGAAGCAGGCGATCATCGCCCTCGGCACATCGGTCAAAGGCCAGCATGCGCAGGGCGTCTGGTATCGTGGGAGGGTTAGCTGGGACACCAAGTCGCTGGAGCAGTATGCCGGCACGCATCCTGAGTTGCTCCAGTTCCGAAAGGCGGGCGCGCCGTATGTCGTTCTACGGCTACTGAAACCGTAGGGCGGTATGCGTTGGCCCCCAACCAGTTCTAAGTCAGGACAATTGCGATGATCGAAACCAGGGACCTCACGCGCCGCTTCGGCGCCGCCACCGCCGTTGAGTCGCTTACGCTGAGTGTGGCGCGCGGCGAAGTCTTCGCGTTCCTCGGCCCCAATGGGGCCGGCAAGACGACGACCGTGCGCATGCTGGCCTGCCTGATCGCGCCGACGAGCGGCGAGGCGATCGTCGCCGGGCGGCGCGTCGGCGCGGACAACGATGGCATCCGCGCGCATATCGGCATCCTCACGGAAGCGCCGGGATTGTACGAGCGCTTGAGCGCGGCACAGAACCTGGCGTTCTTTGCGCAGTTGCACAGCCTGCCGGGCGACCGCAGCGATGCGCAAGTGCGGCGGTACCTGGCGATGCTCGGCTTGTGGGAGCGGCGGAACGAACCGGTGGCGGCTTTCTCCAAAGGCATGAAACAGAAGCTGGCCATCGCGCGGGCGCTGCTGCATGAGCCTGAAGTGCTGTTTCTCGACGAGCCGACCAGTGCACTCGACCCCGAATCGGCCAAGGTGGTGCGCGATTTCATCGCCGAGCTCAGGGGCGAAGGCCGCACGATCTTCCTCTGCACGCACAACCTCGACGAAGCCGAGCGTTTGGCCGACCATATCGGCGTCATGAAGCAGCGGCTGATTCAGGTTGGGACGCCGGAGGGACTGCGGCGCAGCCTGTACGGGCGGCACGTCGTCGTGCGCCTGCGCGACGCGAGCGGCGCGCCGATCGACGCGCTGCGCGCGTTGCCCGGGGCGAATACCGTGAACGTCGAAGGCAGCCAAATTGTGATTGGCGTCGACAACCCGGATGAGATGACGCCGGCGATCGTGCGCGCGGTGGTGCAGGCGGGCGGCGATGTGTTGTCCGTCGTCGAGGAGAAGCACTCGCTTGAAGATGTGTACCTGAACCTGGTCCACCACGAAGCGGAGGCACGGCCATGAACTGGACGCGCGTGCGCGCGGTGATCGCGCGCGAACTGCTGGAGGTGCGCCAGAACCGCACCCTGCTGCTGACCATCTTCGGCCCGCCGCTGCTGCTCACCATCCTGCCGCTGGGCATCATGGCGTTCATGGGCGCGGTGCCGGAGCGCAATAACATGCGCCCGGAGGATATTGCGCGGTACGTTGAAGCGTTCCCTGAACTCAAGAGCCTCGGCGGCCTGGAAGTCATCCAGATTATCATCATGCGCCAGTTCCTGCTGATGTACTTGATCCTGCCGCTCATGGTGCCCACCAGCATCGCGACGGCCAGCATCATCGGCGAGAAGGAAGTGCGCAGCCTGGAGCCGCTGCTGGCCACGCCGGTGCGCACCGAAGAGCTGTTGCTCGGCAAGAGCATCGCCGCGGTCGTGCCGGCCGTGGCGTCCACCTGGTTCGCGTATGCCGTGTTCTTCATCGGCGCGCGTTTCGTGTCCTTGAGCGACCTGGTCTTTGCGCAACTGCTGTCGCCGATCTGGTTGCTGGCGATCATCGTGCTGGCGCCGCTGCTGGCGCTCTTGTCGGTGAACCTCTCGGTGATTATTTCGTCGCGCGTCAACGATGCGCGCGTCGCGCAGCAACTGGCGAGCATGCTCGTGATCCCCATCGTCGCGCTGTCGGTCGGGCAGACAATGGGTTTTGTGGCGCTCAACGTCGTGACGTTTCTCGTGGCAACGGTTGTCGTCATTCTGGTCGACTTGGGCGCGATGTATGCCGGCGTGATGCTATTCCAGCGCGAGGCCATCCTGACACGCTGGAAATAGCGCGCCATCCATTAACTCACCATACGAGGTGCCACATGGTTGATCCGAAAATCTACACGCAGGCCGTTCACGCGGGCGAAGACCCCGAGCCGGGCAGCCGCGACAGCGTCGCCGCGATTCACATGGCGACGACATTCTTCCTTGGTTCGGCCGAGGAAGGCGCGGCGATCACGCGCGGCGACACCGACGGCTACATCTACAACCGCTGGGGGCACCCGAACCAGTCGCGCCTGGAGGCCAAAGTCGCTGCGCTCAACGGCGCCGAGGCGGCGTTGGCCTGCGCGACCGGCATGGGTGCGATCAGCACCGCGCTCTTGAGCGCGCTCAAGGCAGGCGACCACGTCATCTGCGCCGACTGCGTATATTCTGGCACGTACAACCTGATGACGACCGAGCTGCCCGCGCTGGGCATCCAGACGACTCTCGTGGACGCCACCGATCCGCAGCAGGTGCGCGACGCTTTCCGGCCCAACACGCGACTGGTCTACCTCGAAACGCCGGGCAACCCGGCGCTCAAGATAAGTGATATCGCAGCGATCACGGGCATGGCCAAAGCGCGGGGCGCGCTGACGTTTGCGGACAACACGTTTGCCACGTCGATCAACCAGCGGCCGCTGTCGCTGGGCGCGGACCTGGTTTTGTACAGCGCCACGAAGTACATGGCCGGGCACGGGCAGGCGATGGGCGGCATGATCGTCGGGCGCAGCGAACTGATTGAGGCGGCGAAACTGAAACTCGTGTATTTCGGCCCGGTCATCAGCCCGTTCAATGCCTGGCTGATCATGCTGGGCATGCACACCTACCCGCTGCGCGTCGAGCGTATGAACCAGACGGCGCTGGCGCTTGCGCGTTTCCTGGAAGACCACCCGTCCGTCGAATGGGTGCGCTATCCCGGCCTGGAAAGCCACCCGCAATACGCGCTCGCACGCAAGCAAATGTCGGGCTACGGCGGCATGATCGCCTTTGAAGTCAAGGGCGGCATCGACGCTGGCCGCCGCATGATGAATAAAGTCAGGCTGTCCACGCTGGCGGTCAGCCTCGGCCATAGCAAAACACTTGTCTGTCACGCGGCGTCCACCACCCACGAGTCGCTGACGCCGGATGCCCGCGCGGCCGCCGGAGTTACCGACGGGCTGGTGCGGCTCTCAGTCGGGCTGGAGGACGCGCAGGACCTGATGGAAGACCTCGACCAATCGATGCGATAAGGCGCGGGCCGGCATGCGGTCCCGCCCGCAAATCACAAACTGCTGGAGGAGAGACAAATGCTTGAAACGCTTCAGACGTGGTGGCAGATATTCTTGTCGATGGCAAGCGTCGGCACGTTTGGGTATGGCGGTGGGCCATCCGTGATTCCGCTGATCAAGAAGGAAGCCGTCGATGTCCACCACTGGATGGACGCGGCTGAGTTTACCGACGCGCTGGCGTTCGGGAACTCCCTGCCGGGACCGATTGCCACGAAGATGTCGGCCTACATCGGTTTCAAGATTGCCGGGTTGCCGGGCGCGCTGTCCGGCGTGCTGGGCATGGTGGTCCCTTCATTCATTCTGATCCTCGTTCTGGCGTCCATCTACATGGCGTTCAAAGACGACGCGCGGGCCAAAGGCGCGCTGACCGCTGTGCGCCCCGTTATTCTGGCACTGCTGGCGTTCACAACCTACGATCTGCTCCCCAAGACCGGTGGCATCAGTTGGGACTACATTGCGATAGCCGCTGTCGCGTTTCTGCTGATGGTCTTTACCGAAATTCATCCGGCGCTGATCATCCTGGCTGCCGCGCTTATCGGCGTCTTCTTCTACGGCCGCTAGGCCGGGGAGTTATGCGGTGATTCGTACTGACAATAGCCTTGCGATTCGCATCGCGCAGGATCTCGTCCGCATCGATTCGGTGAACCCGGATCTCGTGCCTTCCGCGGCGGGCGAGGCGGCGGCGTCGCATGCCATCTGCGAATTGATGCGCTCCTGGGGTTTGGAGGTCATCGAGCGCGAGTTGAAGCCGGGGCGGCTTAACGCCGTCGGCATCCTGCGCGGCAGTGGCGGCGGCCGCACTCTGCTGTTCAACGGCCACACCGACGTCGTCAGCGTGACGGGCATGGCCGAGCCGTTTGCGGGCACGCTGCGCGACGGTCGGGTCTATGGCCGCGGGGCGTTCGACATGAAGGGCTCGCTGGCGGCCACGCTGGCCGCTACGCACGCGCTCGTACAGTCGGGCGTCCGCCTGCGCGGTGATGTGGTGTTCACCTACGTGGCCGACGAGGAGTACGCCAGCATCGGCACCGAAGGCATTGTGGCCGACATTCGCACCGGGCTGCTGCCCCGGCCGGATGCCGCCATCAACACCGAGCCCTCGGATCTCAAGCTTGGCATCGCCCACAAGGGCTTTGCCTGGGCGGAGATTGACGCGCACGGCATGGCCGCGCACGGCTCCCGGCCCGACCTCGGTGTGGACGCGATTGTGCAGATGGGCAAAGTGCTCACGGAAATCGGCGCGTTGCAGCAGCGGCTGAGTGCGGGCGACAAACACCGCCTGCTGGGGACCGGCTCAGTTCACGCCTCGCTAATTCAGGGCGGGCGCGAGTTGTCGTCGTATCCCGATCGGTGCACGCTGCAGATCGAGCGCCGCACGGTGCCGCCAGAGAGCGAGCAGACGGTGGCTAACGAGTTGGGCGGCATCCTGGAACGATTGGCCGCTGCCGATCCCGCCTTCAGCGCGGCGAGCCGCATCACGTTCGTGCGCAACCCGTGGGAGGCTGATGTGCAGTCGGCGATCGCACGCCTGACGAGCGCGGCGATTGAGCGCGCCACCGGCCGCGCCGCCGAGCATTCGGCCTTCACCGGCTGGCTCGACTCGGCGTTGCTGGGCGACGCGGGCATCCCGACGGTGGTGTTTGGCCCAAGCGGCGAAGGTGCGCATGCACTGGACGAGTGGGTGGACGGCGCGTCGCTGGGCGTCTGCGCGCAGGTATACGCCGACGTAATCGAAGCGTTTTGCGGTTGATCGGCCCGGCTTGCACGGCACCGGCCAGTGATTCATGGCACCATACGGGCGCTCGCCGAGCGCCCGTATCGCGCGTATGCGGCTCGACAGATGTGCGTGCCCTGAGCCTGTCGAAGGGCATGCTGCGTGTGCGGTCGCCTTCGACCGGCTCAGGCGACCAGGGCATTTTCAAGTTCGGCATTGCCCTCTCCCTAACCCTCTCCCGCGACGCAACAGAGGCGTCGCAGGCGAGGGATTCACTCCTTCCCCTGTTCGCGTCGTGTGCGAACGGGGGAAGGTTGGGAAGGGGGCAGACTGGGCTTCGACTTTGAACATGCCCTGCCCAAGCGACGATTGCGCGTGCTCTAACGCGCAGATGCCTGTATAATCCCATCGATGCGTCGTCTTCTTCGCCACACCTATCATCTTGCCATGGCGCTACTTGGTATCGGGCTGCTGGTGTCCGTACTGATGCCGGAAGCGCTCGCGGCGCAGCTTCCCGCGCTGACGCTGTTTCTGCTGCTGTCCGTCGCCGTAAAGCGCGCCGGCTTTCACGTTGCGCCGAAGGTCACCCATTCGCTGGTTGGCGTGATCGACCTGGCGTCGCTCGTCAGTTGGGGCGCGGGCGGCGGCGGTCTGGTCGCCGGCCTGAGCGGTGCGCTCCATATTCTTGGCGTGTGGGTGCGGCACCGCAACCAACCTGCGCCCGATATGCTGTCGCAGGCAGCGTTCAGTTTCGGGCTGAAAGTGACAATGGCGCTGCTTGGCGCCACAGTGTATGCCCGGCTCGGCGGCCACATCTGGCTGACGACCATCACGTTGAACGACGTGTTGCCCACCGGCGTGCTATGCGTGCTGTGGTTTGCCATGGACCACGCGGCGTGGGGGCTGGGGGAGTGGATCGAGCGCGGTTCCGACGGTCTGACCGCATTCTACCGCACGGTCATGGTCCCGTCGCTGCTGGTGGAACTGATGCCGCTGCCCGGCGGCGCTCTGCTGGCCTACCTGTTTGCGACGCTCGAACCGGCCGTATTCCTCGCGATTGCCTCCGGCGTGATCGTCGCCAGCGTCGCCGTGCAGCGGGTTGCCGACCTGTCGCAGGCCTACATTCGCCGCGACCGCGAACTGCAAACGCTCAACGATTTCGCCCAGGAGCTGAGCCGCCTGCGGCTGGACGAAGCGCAGGTGCTCGAACTGGTGCATCGCTACGCCTCGCATGTTGCCGACACCGAAAACTTCGCCATTTCGCTTGAAGACGAGCGAACGCACGAGGTCGTCATGGCGGTTTGGTTCCGCGAAGGCGTGCGGCAGGCGTCGCGCCGCTACTCGCGCTGGGGCGGGCCGACCGGACGCGTCGTCCGCGACCGCCGTCCCTTCCGCTCGACAGACATCACACGGGAGGCGCAACCGGTCACCGGCGTGCTGGCCATGCCGCGGCCGCCGCGCTCGGTCCTGTATGTGCCGCTCATGACGAAAGATGCGGTGATCGGCGTGGTCTCGCTCCAGTCGCCGCTCGCAAGCCAGTACAACGCCGATCAGGAACGCATCCTGCTGGCGCTGGCTAATCAGGCAACGCAGGAGATCGTGCAGGCGCGCATGTACCGCGCGGAGCAAAAGCGCACCCGCCAGTTGGAGACGATCGCCGAGGTCAGCCAGCGCGTGGCGGGCATATACGACCTCGACGAACTGCTGGCCTTCACGACGGCGCTGATCAAGATTAACTTCAACTATTATCACGTCGAGATTTACCTGCTGCGCGACGATCGGCTCGTGCACCGGGCCGGAACGGTGGCCGGGCGCGGTCCGCTGTCCGGCGTCAAGCTTGACCGCACCAGTATCATTAGCGCCGTGGCGCGGACGGCCGAGCCGGTGCTGGCCAACGACGTGAAGCAGGAGCCCCGCTACCTATTCGATCCCGCGGCGCCGCGCACGGCGGCCGAGTTGGTCGTCCCGCTGTCCGCGGAAGGCAAGGTGCTGGGCGTGCTGGAGGTGCAGGCGGACGAAGTCAACTTCTTCACGCCGTCGGATGTTTTCGTGATCCAGACGCTGGCCGATCAGGTCGCGCTGGCGCTGCAGGAAGCGGAACTGTTTGCCAGCGTTCAGCATGAAGCGTACATATCGAACGCGCTGCTGCAGGTGTCCGACTCGATGAGCAGCCTCACCGAAGTTCACGACATTCTCAATACGCTGGTGCGCATCACGCCGTTCCTGATCGGCGTGCGGCACGGCTTCGTCCTGCGCTGGGACCGGGAGAGCGGCGGCTGGATCGGCGGCGAATCGCATGGCCTCTGTACCGAATGCAGCGAGGAACTGGTCGGCCTGCGATTCTCCGCGAACAGCCTGGCGAGCGGCGACTCGCTGGTTGGAGCCGGCCCGCGCGTGTTGACGCTGAACGACGACTTTGCGCTGCGCTGGGGTATCGACCGGCTGCTGGTCATTCCACTCGTGATTCGGGGCACGTTGCTCGGGGCGTTCTGCGTTGACGATCAGGCCGGGCTGGACGAGCGCAAAACGAGCTTGCTGGTCGGCATGGCCAATCAGACGGCGATTGCGGTCGAGGCCGCGCAGTTGGAGATGGAGCGCGACCGGCGCGTGCAACTGGACCAGGAGTTGACGATCGGCCGCGCCATTCAGGCGTCACTGCTGCCAACGCATCCGCCGGCGGTGCCCGGTTTCGATCTGGCGGCCATCTGGCTGCCGGCGCGGCAGGTGGCGGGCGACTTCTTCGACTTTGTGCCGCTGCGCGACGGCAAGTGGGGCATTGTCGTCGCCGACGTGTCCGACAAAGGCGTGCCGGCCGCGATCTACATGACGCTTGCGCGCACCGTGGTGCGCTCGATTGCGCTCGGTCGTGCGTCGCGCCGGGCGCCCGCCCAGGTGCTGGAGCGCGCCAACGAGATCATCGTGGCAGACACGCGTTCCGACCTCTTTGTGACTGTGTTTTATACGGTGCTCGACCCGGCAGAGCGGGTTCTCGAATGCGCGAACGCCGGTCATTGCCCGCCGCTCTGGTACCGCGCGCGGACGCAGACCATCGAGTGGTTTGCGCCGATGGGCGGGCTACCGCTCGGCGTCATCGACTCGATCACGCTCAACAGCATGTCGTACCGGCTCGAGCCCGGCGATATCGTGGTGTTCTACACGGATGGCGTGACCGAGGCGTCTAGCGCGGCGGGCGACATGTTCGAGCGCGAGCGCTTGCGCGATGTGCTCACCGCCAATCAGATGCATTCGGCGCGCGCGATCATGGACGCGATCATCGATGCCGTGAGCGACTTTGTCGGGGGCGGCGAGCAGGCGGACGATCTGACTATTGTGGTGCTCAAGTGCGAGCCGCTGGTCGCGAACGGCGCGCCGGTGGGGGTATAATCACAGCATGAACGCCTATGCCACCGTGACGCTGGATTCCATCCGGCGGGCGACGGCCCGGCCACCGCGCGGCCTGCCGGGGCAACTGCATATGACCCCGCCGTATCGCGACCGCATCACACCGCCGCAGATCTCCAATCCGAACTATGGCGCCGTGCTCATCCTGCTGTATCCCGAACACGGCGAACTGCACTTCGTGCTGATGCGCCGGACCGAGCATCATCTGGACCGTCATCGCGGCCAGATTTCGCTGCCGGGCGGCCGTCGCGAGCCTACCGATGCGGATGATATCGCCACGGCGCTGCGCGAGGCGCGCGAAGAGCTCGGCGCGCCGCTGGACGGCGTGCAGGTGTTGTGCGCGTTGAGCGAACTGTATATCCCGCCCAGTAATTTCTACATTGCACCGGTCGTCGCGTGCGTGCCGGAGCGGCCGGTCTTCGACCCCGATGCGGGGGAGGTGGCCGAACTGATCGAAGTCCCGTTGTCGCTGCTGATGGACCCGCACACGCGCGTGGTCGAGGAATGGCTGATGCCCGGCGCGGAAGGCGCGCGCAACTCGGTCATGATGCCGTTCTATGACGTGCGCGGGCACAAGGTCTGGGGCGCGACCGCCATGGTGCTGGCTGAGTTTGCAGCCATGGTCATGGACGAATTGCATGTGGCGCCCGGCATCGACGTTGAGCCGCTTGGGGCCGCCGATCTACCCGCGCACATGCACGAAGTACACATGGCGTACCGCGCGGCGTTCGCCGCGCCACCGTACGGCGAAGGCGCCGCCGAGTTGACGCGCTTCGCCCAGACGCTCCCGCGCCATGTCGACCGTGACGGCTTCCGGCTGGTTGTGGCGCGCGAGGCGACAACGCGGCAGATCGTGGGCTTTGCGTACGGGTACACGGGGCGGCCGGGACAGTGGTGGTATGACACCGTGGCGGCGGCGCTCGGCGACGCGCGTGCACGGGAGTGGATGAGCGACTGCTTCGAATTTGTCGAGATGGCGCTGCTGCCGGTCATGCAGGGTTACGGCATCGGCGGTCGCCTGCACGACGCGCTGCTCGATGGGCAGCGGCAGCGCACGGCGATCCTGTCCACGTACCGTGCGGACACCAATGCCATGATGTTGTATCGCAAGCGCGGCTGGGAGCCGCTCCTGGAGGACTTCGTCTATCCGAGTGACAGCCCAACCGAAGACAAACCGTTCGTGATCATGGGCAAACGTCTCGCACGGCTATAATACTGTTTCAACTTGGCCATGTCCTCATGGCGATTGCGCAAGTGCAACTGCCGCCCCCTCATCCCCTGGCCCCTTCTCCCCCGCGCGCGGGGGAGAAGGGGGAAAACTAACGGGGATTGGCGCGGCGGCGTAGCCGCCGCGCCAATCCCCGGAGACTTGCTCCCCCTCCCAGCGAAGCTGGGAGGGGGCTGGGGGGGGAGGGCAGAATTTGGCGGTGTGCCGTGTGCTCATGCGACATGCACATGGGGACATTTTCAATTTGAAACAGTATAAGCCGTGCAAGCGGCGATGCGATTTTCTATCCGACCAACACGAGGAGCACTATGTCCATTCTGGCGACGCAAGACCCCGAAGTCTACAAAGTCATTCAGCAGGAAGCGGGCCGGCAAAGAGACAAGATCGAATTGATCGCGTCCGAGAACTATGTCAGCCCGGCGGTGCTCGAAGCGGTTGGCTCGATTCTGACTAACAAGTACGCCGAAGGTTATCCGGGCAACCGGTACTATGGCGGCTGCGAATACGTAGACGTGGTGGAGAACATCGCGCGCGACCGGGCCAGGCAGTTGTTTGGCGCCGAGCACGCCAACGTGCAGCCGCATGCCGGCGCGCAGGCGAACCTCGCCGTCTACATGGCAATTGCCAAGCCGGGCGATCCGGTGCTGGCGATGAAGCTCGATCACGGCGGCCACCTGACGCACGGCTCGCCGGTGAATTTCAGCGGCATGTGGTTCAACGTCGCTCATTACGGCGTCTCGAAGGATGATGAGCGGCTGGACTACGAGGAGATCATGACGCTGGCGCAGCAGACCAAGCCGAAGTTCATCATGGCGGGCGCCACGGTATACCCCCGCCTGTGGGACTTCGAGCGCATGCGCTGGATTGCCGATCAAGTCGGAACGCTGCTCGTGGCAGACATGGCGCACATCGCGGGTCTAGTCGCGGCGGGCCTGCACCCAAGCCCCGTGCCGTACGCGCACATTGTCACCTCGACGACGCACAAGACCCTGCGCGGCCCGCGCGGCGGCATGATTCTCTGCAAACAGGAGTTCGCCAAAGCGGTGGACAAAGCGGTGTTCCCCGGCACGCAGGGCGGCCCGTTGATGCACGTGATCGCGGCCAAAGCAGTCGCTCTCGGCGAAGCGCTCAAGCCGGAGTTCAAGCAGTACCAGCAGCGCATCCTGGACAACGCCAAAGCGCTCGCCGCCGGGCTGAAAGCTGAAGGGTTCCGCCTCGTTTCGGACGGCACCGACAACCACCTGATGCTGGTCGATCTGCGGCCGATGAACGTCACCGGCAAAGTGGCGGAAAAGGTGCTCGACGAGGTTGGGATCACGGTCAACAAGAACTCAATCCCGTTTGACCCGCAGAAGCCGGGCATCACGAGCGGCATCCGCGTCGGCTCGCCGGCCACCGCGACTCGCGGCTTCGGTGAGGCCGAGATGGCGCAGGTCGCGACGCTGATCGGCAAGACGTTGAAGAACATCGGCAACGAAAGTGTGTATACCGAGGTGCGGCAGTCCGTCATGGCGATCACGAGCCGTTTTCCCGTGCCGGGCCTTAACTAATACTTAGGACTTACGCAAGACAGCCATCGCCATACAAGATACAGTGCGGTAAGTCTCTTGGGAATACTACGCTTGGTATCTGTGCGTAAGTCCTAATACTGTTTTGTGATGAGTATGTCCCCAAGGGATTGTTGTATGTGTCAGCACTATTTAGCAATCGCCGCCCTCCCCCCGGCCACCCCTGTGCCCGCGGCTGCGCCGCGTTGCGGAGCTGCGCCCCGCGGCACCGGGCGGGCCTCCCAGCGAAGCTGGGAGGGGGAGTGAGTCAAAGGGGATTGGCGCGGCGGCTTTGCCGCCGCGCCAATCCCCAATCAGCTTTTCCCCTTCTCCC
>JACRMK010000072.1 GCA_016235055.1 Chloroflexota bacterium
GGGGCGAACCTGTGTGTTCGCCCTCACCGATTGGCCTGATCCGGGCCGACACGCCGGTCGGCCCCTACGTATGCGCGGTGTCGGGGCGAACCTGCGTGTTCGCCCTCACCGATTGGCCTGATCCGGGCCGACACGCCGGTCGGCCCCTACGTATGCGCGGTGTCGGGGCGAACCTGTGTGTTCGCCCTGTGTGTTTATGCAGGCGGCCGCTTCGCGCCCCACGGCATCGCCGCCTCGAACGCCGCGGCGGCGCGCAGCACGAGCGCGTCGCCGAAGCGCGGCCCGACGATCTGCAGGCCGAGCGGCAGTCCGTCCGGCGCGAAGCCGCACGGCACCGTCGCGGCCGGCTGGCCGGTCAGGTTGAACGGGAAGGTGAACGGCGTCCAGCCCGACCACGAAACAGCCTGGCCGTCTTTCGCGGGAGGCGGCGCCGGCGGCGCGTCGACCGCGAACGCCGGGATCGGCATGCTGGGCGTCAGCAGCAGGTCGTACTTCTCGAAGAACTGCCGCACGGTGTTCCAGTGCGCTGCGCGCTTGGCCAGCGCGCCGGCGTAGTCGGCGGCCGTCAGCCCTTCCACCTGCCGCACCATCTCCACGAGCCCCGGATCCATGCGCTCAGCCCATTGCGGCAGGTAGCTGCGCAGGTAGTTGCCAAGCCCGCCGACCCAGATCGTTCCGAAGAACTCCTGCGGGTCGCCGAAACCGGGATCGGCCGCCTCAAGCCGGCAGCCGAGCTGTTCCGCGAAGACCCGGGCGGCGGCCTCGGCGGCGCGGGCCGCGGCCGGATCAACGGTGGCATAGCCGAGGTTGGCGCTCCACGCCACGCGCAGTCCCTTGATGCCGCCTTCACACGCCGCGAGATAGTCAGTGTTGTCGGCAGGCAGCGAGCCGAGGTCGCGCTCGTCGGGCCCGGCCATCGCGTCCAGCATCAGGGCGGCATCGCGCACCGACCAGGCCATCGGGCCGACGTGCGATAGGATGGCGACCGCGCTGGGCGGGTACGCCGCGATACGCCCGAACGACGGCTTCAGTCCGAAGATGCCGCAGAACGCGGCCGGGATGCGGATCGAGCCGCCGCCGTCGGTACCGATCGCCAGCGGCCCCATACCGGCCGCGACCGAGGCGGCCGCGCCGCCCGACGAGCCGCCCGGCGTGCGCGCCAGGTTCCACGGGTTGCGGCTCATGCCGGTTACCGGCGAGTCGGTCATGCCTTTCCAGCCGAACTCCGGCGTCGTCGTCTTGCCGAGCATAATCGCGCCCGCCGCCTTCAGCTTCGCCACGGATGGCGCGTCTTCGGTCGGCACGTCGTGCTCGTAGATCGCCGAGCCGCGCATGGTGCGCACGCCCTTCGTGATGACCAGGTCCTTGACCGACACCGGCACGCCGTGCAGAAGGCCGAGCTTGTCGCCACGCATGACGGCCGCTTCGGCCTCGCGCGCCTCGCGTCGCGCGCTCTCCTCGGTGAGGGTGCAGTAGGCGTTCAGCTTTGGGTTCAGCGCATGGATGCGTGCGTACAGCGCATCGACAATGTCAACGGGCGAAAGCTTCTTCGCGCGGATGGCGGCTGCCATGTCGACGGCGGGCATGAAGCACAAATCTTGGGGCGTCATGGGGTTCTCCTGACTGGCTGAGGGTTCCGTTCCAGTCGCATCTTACCAATTCCCGCCGACGATTGCAATTGTCGATACTGCGTTCCGTCGCTGATGCACCCTGTCACGGTCGAGCACAGATTCGAGGGCCTTCGCGCGTGAAACACCTGCAAAGCACGTCGCCTTGCGTCCGCGCTCAGGATGACAATGCTGATGGATCGGCTGGTCTGTGATCCGCTGTGACAGAATGGCGCACAGATTCGAGAGCCTTCGCGCGTGAAACACCTGCAAAGCACGTCGCCTTGCGTCCGCGCTCAGGATGACAATGCTGATGGACGGGTCAATCGTAATCTACTGTGTCACCTCGTCAGCGTGTCGCCTTGTCATCTTGTCATCTTGTCATCCTGTCATCCCGTCATTCTGTCCTGCTCCTCACTCCGCGTCTCCGAGCAGGACCAGGCCCAGCGTCAACAGCGCCAGCGCACCGCCGGGCGCGACGGCCAGCCACCACGCCGTATCGATGGTCTCGCGCCCTTCGGCGATCAGCGCGCCCCACGACGGCGCGGGCGGCGGCACGCCGAGCCCGAGGAATCCGAGCGCGGCCTCGAACACAATGATGTTCGTCGCCAGCACAGTCGCCAGCACGGCGATGGTGCCCGCCAGGTTCGGCAGCAGATGCCGGAACAGGATGCGCGCGTCGCGCGCGCCGCACGCCCGCGCAGCCAGCACGAACTCGCTCTCCCGCAGGCTCAATGTCTGCGCGCGTATCACGCGGAAGAACGTGATCCACGATGTGAGGCCGAGCACGAGCACGAGAATGGCCGGAGTGCTGCCGAGCACGGCCACGACGGCGACGGCCAGAATCAGGTAGGGGATCGCCTGCTGGATGTCGGCCCAGCGCGCGATGAACGTTCCCGCCAGTCCGCCGCGATAGCCCGCCAGCAGGCCGAGCGCCACGCCGATCATGGTTGCCAGCACGGTCGAGGCGGCGGTGATGGCGAGCGACGTGCGCATGCCGTATAGCAGGCGGCTCCAGAGGTCGCGCCCGAGCGCGTCGCTGCCGAGCGGGAAGTTCGAATGCGGATCGGCCAATGCGGGCGGTCGCAGTCGCAGGGCAAGCTCCTGCGCCAGCGGGTCGCGCCCGGCCAGCAGCGGTGCGGCCAGTGCGACCAGCACAAACGCCAGCACGAGCGCGAACCCGGCGAGGCGTGCCGGGGTGGTGCGCATACGGTCGGGCGCGCGCATCATGGCCGTCGCACGCGCGGGTCGATCCACACGTACACCACGTCGAGCGCCATGTTGACCGCGACGACGAACGACGCCGAGACGAACACAAACGCCTGGATCAGCGGCACGTCGCGCGCGCTGATCGACTGCAGTGCGAGGCGGCCCAGGCCGGGCAGCGCGAAGACCGCCTCGGCGATCAGCGCGCCGCCGAGCAGGTTGCCGAGCTGCAGCGCGAGCACCGTCACGACCGGCAGGGCGGCGTTGCGCAGCGCATGTTCCCGCAGCACGCGCGCCGGGGGCAGCCCCTTGGCATGTGCGGTGCGGATGTAATCCTGCGCCAGCACCTCGCGCAACCGTGAACGCAGCAGGCGGCCGGTTGTCGCGGCGGGCAGCAGCGCGATCGTCAGCGCGGGCAGGACCAGTCCGCGCGCGTCGTCGATACCCGACGGCGGCAGCCAGCGCAGTGCGACGGCGAAGACGAGGATGGCGAGCGTAGCGAACCAGAAGTTCGGCGTGGCTTGCGCCAGCACGAAGGCCGCCTGCGCCAGACGGTCGGGCCAGCGGCCCGGCCATGCGGCGGCGGCGATGCCAAGCGGCAGCGCCAGCGCCAGCGCGACGCCGAGCCCCAGCCCGGCCAGCGCAAACGTCAGCGGCAGACGCGCCAGCACCAGCGGCATCGCCGGCTCGCGATAGCGCAGCGACTCGCCGAAGTCGCCCGTCAGCGCGCGCGACAGGAAGCGCGCATACTGCACCGGCAGCGGCTGGTCGAAGCCGGCCGCGCGCCGGAACGCCTCCACGTCCGCCGGGTCGGTGCCCTGCGGCAGCAGTGCCGCCGCAGGGTCGCCGCCCAGATAGGACAGCGCGAAGACGATCAACGACACACCGAGGACGACGAGCAGTCCCTGTGCGACGCGTCCGGCGAGATAACCCATGGCAGGAAGCGCGGCGAACATATCGATGCCCGCCGCGCTGATCTTATTGAACCGTCGTGCCGGTCGCGGCCAGATACGAGCGCGGGTGCGGCTTCCACCCGGCCACGCGCTTGCTCAGTGCGTACAGGTTCTGCGTGTTCCACAGGTACAGCGCGAGCGGGTCGTCGTGCAGCACCTGGCTCAACTGCGCGTAGGTCTGCGCGCGTTGCGCCGGATCGAGTGTGCCGACGCCTTCGGTGATCAACCGGTCGGCATCGGCGTTCTTGTAGCGCGTCAGCGCGCCGCCGGACTTTGCGAAGAAGTTGAGCGCGCTGGCCGGGTCGAACATACCGCTCCAGCGTGCCGCGATCATCGGCGAGGTCTGCTTCTTGTCCCAGTTGCCGTTGAACGTCGCCAGGTCGAGCCGGCGGATCGTCGCGCGAATATTCAGCTTGGCCAGTTCGCCGGCGACCGCTTCCGTGGTCGACGCCTTGTCGCTGGCCGAGGCGTCGATCACGACATCGAAGCCGCCGGCGTATCCGACATCGGACAGCAGTTGCTTCGCCTTCGCCGGATCATACGGGTACGGCTTGACGTTGGCGTCGTAGCCGAGCGTCAGTGCGCCAATCGGGCTGGCGATACGCCGCCCATAGCCCTGCAGGACGTTGGCAATGATGCTGTCCACGTCCACGCCGTAGTTGATCGCCTGTCGCACGCGCTTATCGGCCAGCGGCGTGCCCGGCGCGTCGGCGACGAGGAACACGAACGCTTCCTGCGGCGCGTCCTGGCTGGCGATGGCGAAACCGGCATCTTGCAGCGGCTTGACCTGGTCGGGCTGCACGTCCTGCATGATGTCGATCGTGCCCGCTCTCAGCGCGGCCGCGCGCGCCGGCGCGTCGGGGATCGGGCGGAACACAACCGTCTGCACGAGCGCCTTGCCCTTGAACGACCCGGCCCAGTAATCCGTGTTCGCTTCCAGCGTGATGTGATCGTCCTTGACCCACTCGCCAAATTTGAACGGGCCGGTGCCGACTGGTTTCTGCGCGAACCCGGCGTCGCCGGCCTGTTTCACATACCCCGGCGGCACGATCGCGAGCTGCGCCGCGAGGTTGTCGATGATCGCCGCGTCGGTCTTGCTCAGGATGAACTGCACCGTCTGCGGGTTGAGCACTTTGACGTCTTTGATCGCGGCAAAGTTGGCGCGGAACGGGCTTTTGAGCGCCTCGCTCTGCATGCGCTCGACGGAGAACTGCACCGCCGCGGCGTCGAACGCCTCGCCGTTGTGGAACTTCACGCCGCCGCGCAGCTTGAACTCCAGCGTGGTGTTGTCCACGACCTTCCACGACTCCGCAAGCCCCGGCGACAGCTTGCCATCGAAATCGCGCTCGATCAGGTGATCGAACAGCATCTTGCTGACCGATTCGCCCGCCACCTGGCTGACCAGGTGCGGGTCCATGCTCTGCGCGTCCACCGACAAGCCGATGACCAGCTTGCCGCGCGGCCCGGCCGGTGCGGCCGGTGTGGCTGCGGGCGTAGTCGACGCGCCACACGCCGCGAGCAGTGCTACGATAAATAGACCGGCGCAAATCTTCAGGTTCTGCATTGGTTCCCTCCAACCCAAGGTTCACATAAAACACAAATGCCCCGCGCGGTGTCGGGGCAAGCACAGGCGCGCACCGGCGCACGCCTTGTGGCGCGGCCCGTGCGCGAGAACTTTCTTTCATCCGGACTGTACCGTCGGCCTCGGAGTTTCACCGAATCGTGCGCCGCGAGGCGCTCGTGGGCTGTACCACCGGTCGGGATTTGCACCCCGCCCCGAAAGTTCACTCGTATGTGATTGATCGCAAGTATAACCGCGAAGCTAGCGACTAGCAACTAGCGACTAGTTGCTAGTTGCTAGTCGCTAGTTGCTAGTATAATCCGCGCATGATCGCGCGTCTGTTGGCATGGATCTGGCTGGGGCGGCCGCACTTCCTGTTCGGCGGCGTTGTCCTGCACGCGCTGGGCGCCGCGCTGGCCGTCTATGCGGGCGGCGGCATTGACTGGCGTCTCTATGCGGCCGGGCAGGTTGCGATCACCGCGATCCAGTGGATGACCCACTATGCCAACGAGTATTTCGACCTCGCCGCCGATGCCGCCAACCACACGCCGACGCACTGGTCGGGCGGCAGCCGCGTCCTGCCCACCGGAAAACTGCCGCCATACGCTGCGCTCGTGACGGCGGTGGTGCTGGCTGCCATCGCGATGGCGGCGGCGCTGGTCATTGCGTTTGGGTTGCGGGCTGGGCCGCTGACTTTGCCGCTACTCGGGCTGGCGCTGGCCTGCGCGTGGTTCTACAGCGCGCCGCCGCTGCGGCTCTCTGCGCGCGGGCTGGGCGAGGCGTCCGTGGCGCTGCTGGTGCCAGGGCTGACACCGCTGGTTGGCTTCTACCTGCAGGCGGGCTATATCTGGCTGCCGCTGGTTGCGTTCGTCGCGCCGCTCTGCTGCCTGCAGTTCGCCATGTCGCTGGCGATCAACTTTCCCGACGCGCAGGGCGACCGCGCGACCGGCAAGCGGACGCTCGTCCTGCGCATCGGCGGTTTGAACGCCGCGCGGCTGTACATCGCGGCGATTATCGCGGCGTATGCGCTGCTGCTCTGGCTGGGTTGGCGCGGCTGGCCGGCGCCGGCGCTGCTGTCGGCGCCGCTCGGCGCGTGGCTTTGCTGGCGCATGGCGCGCGGCGACTGGGCGCGCCCCGCATGCTGGAATGGCCTGGCATTCTGGAGCATCGGCCTGCTGGTCGGCTCGCTGTCGGTGCAGACGCTCGCGGTGATCTACCTACGCTATCGGATCTGGGGTGCGGCATAAACGCAAAGACGCCAGCATGACTGGCGTCCAAGGCGTTGTGCGCGGGGCGCGGTCTTACTGCAGTTCTTCCTCGGCCGGCTGGCGGTCGCGCGCCATGATGAAGCCGAGCACGCACAGGATCAGGCCGCCGATGAAGATCATCAACCGTTCGCCGACGCCGAAGTCAACACCCAGGCTGAGCAAGGCCAGAATCGACAGGATGATGAGAAACAACCCGACGAGGAACAGCAGCAACCCCATGATTTTGGTGATCATAAATAGTGGCCCTCCCGGCCGGGCGCGGAATGGTTAAGCATGAATCGCTCCTGCGGCCCCATTTTACCACAATCCCCGGTATGACCGGCGTGCCGATTTAGCTATGCGTCGAAGCTATGGCAGTATTAGAGCGTTACCAAACAGATGTGTTAATGCAGTCCAGGGAGGATCCCACATGAAGTCTATCCGTATCACCACCATGTTACTAGGGGTGCTGGTCCTGGCGTTGCTGGCCAGCGCCTGCGGACCGTTTGCAGGCTCGGCCGGCTCGCCGACACCGGCGCCGGCGGCCCCGGCCGTAACCACTGCGCCAGGCGGCAATACCGGCGGCACATCGGGCGGCGCGGGAGGGGCGGCCACGGCCGTGCCGACCGCTGCGCCCCAAGTCACGCCGGGTACCGCGGCCACGGCCGGGGCCGAGACGCGCGAGGTCAAGAACGTCAACAGCGGGCTGGAGAAGCTCAAATCGTATCGCGTGCGATTCGTCTACGCTTACGACGGCAAGGATAAGAGCGGCCAGCCGCAAAAAGGCACGGCGAACTTCCTTCAGGAAATCATCAACGCGACGAAAGACGAGCACATGAAGCTCGATCAGGTCGGCAATGCGTTCGGCAACGATGATTCCAAGGCGACGCCTGCCCCCGCCGGGACGGTGTTCGAGATGTACCGCGTGAGCAACAACACGTTCCTGATCAACGGCGGCAAATGCCAGTTCCTGACGAGCGGCGATTCGACCAGCGTCACGCGCGGTTTGTTCACGGCCGATCAACTCATCGGCTCCAACAAAGCGACGCTGATCCGGCGCGGTGAATCGGTCAACGGCGTGACGGCCGACCACTATGCGATTACCGAAGCCGCCCTGGGCACGGCACTCGACGGCATGAAGCTGGACAAAGGCGAGGTGTGGATTTCGCCCGACGCCTATGTGGTAAAGATCGTTGCTCAACTCAGCGGCACCAACTCGAAAGGCTCGACCGGCACGGGCAACTTCAACTACGACGTGGACAATGTGAACACCCAGGGCGCGCTTGTCGCGCCGAAGGACTGCGTGGCGCCGACGCAGGCGACCGACATTCCATTCCCGGCGAACATCACGGACAAGCGTGTCACGGAAGCCGGCGGCCAGACGGTCACGACGTTCAAAAGCCCGGACACCGTCAAGGTCGTGGCCGATTTCTACCGCAACGGCATGCCCGGCCAGGGTTGGAAACTGGACAAGGATGATTCCAGTAACCCCGTCGCGACCTCGCTGCAGTTCAGCAAGGACGGCGGCAAGCGCATCGTGAGCGTCAACATCATCAATGCGGGCGGCGGCACGAGCGCGATCATCTCCGACAAGAAGTCGCCGTAGTTGCGCAGCAATTCTCATTTTGGAGTCGGCTGCCAATATGCCCCCTCATCCCCTGCCCCTTCTCCCCCGCGCGCGCGGGGGAGAAGGGGAAAAGCTAACGGGGAGGTGCGCGGCGGCGCCGCCGCCGCGCACCTCCCCTAAGAATCTCGCCCCCTCCCAACGATGTTGGGAGGGGGTCGGGGGGAGGGCAGCGCCACTTTTTCGGCGGGCCAGCTTGCGTGA
>JACRMK010000073.1 GCA_016235055.1 Chloroflexota bacterium
AGATGGTGATGCCAGGGGACAGCGTGAACGTAGACGTGCAGTTGATCGTGCCGGTGGCGCTGGAGCAGGGCAGCCGGTTTGCGATCCGCGAAGGCGGGCGCACGGTGGGCGCGGGCGTCATCACCCAGATCGTCGAGTAAATAACGCAATTGCCGGGCCGGCGCGACAGCAGATTGCCTGCGCGCCGGCCTGCCAGAACAGGTGTGGTATGGCCAAGAAACTGAATCGCGAAGTGGTGACGCTCGCCTGCACCGAGTGCAAAGAGCGCAACTACACGACGGCAAAGAACAAGAAGAACGATCCGGGCCGCATGGAGATGAACAAGTTTTGCCCGCGCTGCCGCGTCAAGCGGCTGCATCGCGAAACCCGGTAAACCAGTCATCAAGCGGGGCGGGAGGCCAATCCCGCCCCGTGGACTCTATGACGGGGCTCCAGGCGGTCTGGACTGTGCTGGGGCCTCGTTGATTGCAGGAGCGCGGTACACTCATGTCCAATCTGATGAACAGCGACAACGCGGTGATTCGCTATCTGCGTGAAACGCGCGCGGAGATCGGCAAAGTCGCCTGGCCCACGCGCCAGGAAACGCAAAACCTGAGCCTGATCGTCATCGCCGTGACCGTGGCCATGAGCGTGCTGCTGGGCCTGCTGGATTTTGTGTTTGCGTCGCTGGTTCAGCTGCTGCTGAACCTGATCAAGTAGCGGGACAAAAAGTTAAAGCATGTCCGAGCAAGATCAACTCCCTCAGGAAGCATTGAAGCCGACCGAGCCAACCGAGTCGGCCGAACTGGTGGTCGCGGAAGCGCCGGCGGAAGATGCTGTCGCGCCTGTTGTGCCTGCCGCGCCTACGCGTCGCCGCGTCTGGTACGTTATCCACACGTACTCCGGCTACGAGGTTAAGGTCAAGAAGGCGATTGAGCAGCGCATCACCGAAATGGCGATGCAGAACGAAATCTTCCAGGTCGTGGTGCCGACCGAGGAAGAGGTCGAGATCAAAGATGGTCACAAGCGCACGGTCGAGCGCCGCGTCTTCCCGGGCTATGTACTGGTCGAGATGTTGGAGTTCGTCGACAACGACCCGAAGTCGGACGACGCGTGGTACCTGATCCGGCAGACCAACGGCGTGACGAGTTTCGTCGGCGAGGGCGCTACGCAGCCGACGCCGCTGTCGGCGTCGGACGTCGAGAAAATCATGGGGCGCATGCACCAGGCCCAGCCGAAGGTCAAAATCAATTTCAAGGTCGGACACAGCGTGCGCATCACCGACGGCCCATTCGCCGATTTTGTCGGCACCGTAGACGAGTTGATGGTGGACAAAGGCAAGGTCCGTGTGCTGGTGAACTTCTTCGGCCGCGAGACGCCCGTCGAACTGGACTTCATCCAGGTCGAGAAACAGTAACCTGCGACCGGCGCGGCGCAGGCCGCCGCCGGCCCATTAGTCAGGGGAGTGCACGCGCGCCGTGCACGCCAGCACCCTCAAGGAGAAGCGATGGCGAAGAAAGTTCTCGTCGAAGTCAAACTGCAGATACCGGCCGGCAAGGCCACGCCCGCGCCGCCCGTCGGCCCGGCGCTGGGCCAGCACGGCATCAACCTGATGCAGTTCTGCAAAGAGTACAACGCCCGCACGGCCCAGTCGGCCGGGCAGGTTATCCCGGTCGTCGTGACGGTCTACTCGGACCGCTCGTTCACGTTCGTCACGAAGACGCCGCCCGTCAGCGACATGATCAAGAAGGCGATCGGCGCGGCCAAGGGTTCCGGCGCACCGAACAAGACCAAAGTCGGCCAGTTGACCCAGAAGCAGTTGCGCGAGATCGCGCAGGCCAAGATGCAGGACCTCAACGCCAGCAGCGTCGAGGCGGCGATGAATTTGATTGCAGGCACCGCGCGCAGCATGGGCGTGGACATCCAGTCCTAGTCCGCGCGCGAGCGTGGGAGAGCCGCAGGCTCGCCAACACCACCAAGGAGAACAGATGGCAAAGCACGGAAAGAAGTACCTGGCGGCCGCCAAGCTGGTCGATCCGATGAAGGAATACACCCTGTCGGAAGCGGTCGGCCTGATGAAGCAGATCGCCTACACGAAGTTCGACAGCACCGTCGAAGTCCACATGCGCATGGGCATTGACCCCAAGCAGGCGGACCAGTTGGTGCGCGGCGTCGTAAGCCTGCCGAACGGCACCGGCAAAGTGGTGCGCATCGCGGTCTTCGCCGATGGCGAAGGCGCGACGCTGGCGCAGGAAGCCGGCGCCGACGTGGTCGGCGGCGACGATCTGATCAAGCGCGTGCAGGAAGGCTTCACGGATTTTGACGTGGCGGTCGCGATCCCGTCGATCATGGGCAAGCTCAGCCGCCTCGGCAAGGTGCTCGGCCCGCGCGGCCTGATGCCGAGCCCGAAGGCCGGCACGATTGCGCCGGCGCAGGACCTGCCGCGGCTGATCCGCGAACTGCGCGGCGGCCGTGTCGAGTTCAAGGTCGACAAGACCGCCAACATTCATGTCGGCGCCGGCAAGACCTCGTTCAGCGAGCAGGCGATGCACGACAACCTGCAGTCGCTGTTCGACGCCATCGCGCGGGCCAAGCCGGCCGCGGTCAAGGGGCAGTACGTCAAGAGCATCTCCATCGCACCGACGATGGGCCCCGGCATCAAACTGTCCGTCAACGATGTGATCAAGAGCTAGTATTCCCGCGGGCCGCGCGCGGCCCGCGTTTCCCAACCGCATACTGACTTTGCTGTTGACCGCAGGCGCCCCTTTGGGGCTTAATTCTGGCCTGCCGAAGTGAAGACCCGAATCACCCGCGGCGGCCGGCTGGCCGCCCGGCCTGAAAAGTCTTTGCGTCGGCACGGCGCAAAGACTTTTCTATTTGGAGAGGAGGTGAATCCATGACCTTTACCAAGCAGGAGAAGGAAGAGCGGATTGTCGAAATCCTGGAGCAGGTCAAGAAGAGCCAGGTTGTCTTTGTAACCAACTACCAGGGCATGACCACCAAGCAGACCGACTCGCTGCGCGGAAAGCTGAAGAAGGCCGATTGCGGCTACCGGGTCGTCAAGAACACGCTGGCGGCGCGCGCGCTGAAGGACGCGGGTCTGCCGGTGCCGGACAAGATGTTCGACGGGCCGGTCGGGCTCGGTTTTGCCTACAGCGACATCGCGGCGTCAGCCAAAGCGTTCGGCGAGTTCGCCCGCGAGGCGGACAAGTTCCAGATGAAGGGCGCCATCCTCGGGCAGCAAGTGATCGAGGGCAAAGCGGCGATCGAGCGGTTGGCGAGCATGCCGACCCTGCCGCAGGCGCGCGCGCAACTGATCGGACTGATCAGCGCGCCGGCCAGCCGCCTGGCGGGAGTTATCGCCAGTGGTGTGCGCCAGGTCGTCAACGTCGTCAAGGCGTACGCGGACAAGGAAAACGCGCCGGCCACTGCGTAAGCACGGCCCGCAGACTAATCAATCGAACTGCAAATCACGAAAGGAAGATGTCATCATGGCAGATCTTGCCAAGCTCGTCGAGGAACTGTCGACGCTGTCGGTCCTTGAGGCCGCGCAGCTTACGAAGATGCTGGAAGAGAAGTGGGGCGTGAGCGCCGCCGCGCCGATGGCGATGGCCGCCATGCCGTCCGGCGCCGGCGGCGCCGTCGCGGCCCCGGCCGCCGTCGAGCAGACCGAGTTCGACGTGGTCATCAAGGCGGTCGATGCCGCCAAGAAGATCCAGGTCATCAAGGCCGTGCGCGAACTGACCAACAACGCGCTCGGCTTGAAGGAAGCCAAGGAAGCGGTCGAGACGCTGCCGAACGCCTTCAAGAAGGGCGTCAGCAAGGAAGAGGCCGAAGCGGCCAAGACCAAGCTGACCGATGCCGGCGCGACGGTCGATATCGTCTAGTCTCCGTCCGGACTGAAGTAAATAGCCCCTTCGGGTTTCCTAAACCCGAAGGGGCTTTTTCGTCGACTGTCAGGCTGAACGCGAAGGCTCATCCTATTTTGTTGGCTCTCCTGACTTGAACGGGATAGATGCGTCGGCTGAGCTTGTCGAAGCCACGCGAAACCGTCGCCGCCGGAACAACTGGCCTACGACAAGCTCAGGCCACGGCAGCTTGCGTCGGCTGAGCCTGTCGAAGCCGCGCGAAACCGTCGCCGCCGCAACAAGTGGCCTTCGACAAGCTCAGGCCACGGCATCTTGCGTCGGCTGAGCCTGTCGAAGCCACGCGAAACCGTCGCCGCCGCAACAAGTGGCCTTCGACAAGCTCAGGCCACGGCATTTAGCGTCGGCTGAGCCTGTCGAAGCCGATTCGTGCATGCCTGGTCAGAAACTTCGGCGCGCTAACCAGCCACTGGCAAGCGATGCGGCAGATTTTAGATCCTTCGCGCACGCGGCAAACGCAAGGCACGGGGCATTGCCTTCGCGCTCAGGATGACAGTTTCTGCCGCATCGCCTACCGGCCCCAGTCGCGCGTGTACAGGAAGTCCGCGCCGATGGTCCGTCCGCTCACTTTGGCGATGAGCGGCAGTGCGCGCTTGAACTGGAAGCCGCGTATGCGCGCGTTCAGCCCGCGCACGACCGCCGGGTTGAAGCCGGCGGCGATCACGCTGTCTTCAGGTTGCCGCTCGTCCACGAGCATATACAGGATCTGGTCGGCCAGCTCGTAGGTCACGCCCAGTTCCGTCTCGTCGGTCTGCCCGGCCCACAGGTCGGCGGTGGGCGGCTTATCGATGACGGCGGCCGGCACACCGAGCGCGCGCGCCAGTTGCCGGATCTGCGTCTTGTACAGGTCGCCGATCGGGTTGAGCGCCGACGCCATGTCGCCGAACAGCGTGCCGTAGCCGAGCAGCAGTTCCGTCTTGTTGCTGGTGCCCACCACCAGCCCCTTGAACGCCTCCGACTGGTCGTACAGCACGATCATGCGCGTGCGCGCCATCACGTTGCCGCGCCGCACGTTGCTCAGGTCGAGATTGGCCTGCAGGTATGGCTCGACCATCGGCGTGATCTCGATCTTGCGCACGGTCACGCCGAATGCCTCGGCAACCGCTCGCGCGTCGCCCTCGCTGGCCGGGCTGCTCGTGCGGTATGGCATCAGCACGGCCAGCACGTTCTGCGGGCCGAGCGCCTGCGCCGCCAGCGCGCACGAGACGGCCGAGTCGATGCCGCCGGACAGCCCGATCACCGCGCGCTGGAAGCCGACCTTATGAATCTCCTCGCGCAGGAAGTTGACGAGCACCGCTTGCACCAGTTCCGTGTTAATGGACAATCGTTCGAGTATGGTGGACATGGGGGCTACCAGTTGGATTGCCGGACACGCTCAAGCTCGCCGATGACCAGATCGAGCTTTTCGTCGCGCAGGATCGGCAGCGTGGCGCGCGCATGGCGCAGCGTCGCGCGGTCGATGGTCACCGGCACCAGCGCTTCTTCCAGCAGCGGCGCGGTGGCGGCGGTGCGGCCGTCGGGCGCGGTCACGCTGCTGTGCCCGAAGAACGTCACACCGTCCTCCACGCCGACCCGGTTGACGTGCACGACCCAGACCGTCAGCAGTTCCGCGTAGGCGCGGTTGATCAGGTGCAGGTCGTCGGTGTTGGCCAGCGTGGACAGGTCGGCGCGCACGCCGTAGCCAGGATTGGCGGCGATGTGCAAGATGATGTCGGCGCCGTCTTGCCACAGCACCACGCCCGACGAGAGATGCCAGGCATCCTCGCAGATCAGGAAGCCCATGCGCCCAAAGCGCGTGTCGAAGGCGCGCAACTGGTCGCCCGCGCCGAAGAAGCGCGCATCGTCGAACAGCCGGTAGGTGGGCAGGTAGACTTTGTGGTGCAGGTGCAGTAGTTCGCCGCTCGACAGGTATGCCGCGGCAATCGTGAAGCGGTGCCGCTCGTCCTCGCACACAAATCCGACCGCGATGTCGATGGCGTGGCTGGCGCTCAACAGTTGCGCGAACACCGGGTCATCCATGTCCGGCCGGATGGCGGCCTGCGGCACGAGGTCGCGCAAGTAGTAGCCAGTCAGCGACAACTCGGGAAAGACGATCAGATCGGCGCCGTCGCTCGCGGCGCGCTGGATCCATTCCAGGTGCGTCTTCAGATTGGCCTCGATGTCGCCGAGGCGCGGGCTGATCTGCGCCAGCGCCACGCGGAAACGCGTTTCGTCGCCGCCCATTGATTGCGGCCCGTTATCCGGGATGCTCATTCAGTGGTTCCTCTCCGCGCCGGCGCGTGACCGCGCCAGCATACCGGCCATTATAACACAGGCGCGAACATGCAGGGCGACTCACAGCAATTCTCATTTTGGCTTTGGACGGGTACTTTCCAATGCCGGCTTGCTATGAACTGGCCCCCTGGTGCTTGTGACGCAAGCTGGCTCGACAAGAAAGCGGCGTTGCCCTCCCCCGTTAGCTTTTCCCCTGCTCCCCCGCGCGCGCGGGGGAGCAGGGGCCAGGGGATGAGAGGGCAACCTGGCGGCCGGCTCCAAAATAAGAATTGCTGGGCGACTCAAAAGTCGTTTGACAATGTGAGAACCCGTGCCCTGAGCGGCACACGACGCCGTCGAAGGGCACGACAATGCACGCACGCTTCGACAGGCTCAGCGTGCGGCTCGGCGCATTATGGCTATACACTACGACAATTGATTGGCCCTGCGCGGACATGGCGGTGGTATAATAAACGAACGAAGCTTGACGCACAGCGGGACGGCGAACCGCATATCCGAATCAGCGAGGGCGACTATGGTAGGGCCGAAATTTGCGTTTTTCCACAACCGGATTGTGCCGATCGGCGAGGCGCACGTCAGCATCATGACGCATGCGTTCAACTATGGCACCGGCGTGTTTGAGGGCATTCGCGGCTACTGGAATGAGGAGCAGTCGCAGCTGTATGTCTTCCAGTTGCAGGCGCACTACGCGCGCTTCCTGCGCTCGTGCAAGACACTGATGCTCAACATTCCGTACAGCGCCGACGAACTGTGCGCCATCACGCTCGACCTGCTGCGCCGCGAGGAGTACAAGACCGACGTGTACCTGCGGCCGCTCGCCTATGTCGCCAGCGAGGGCATCGGCGTGCGCCTGCACGACATGAAATACGACTTTGCCCTGTTTGCCCTGCCGTTTGGCAAGTATCTCGACGCGGGCGGCGGCGCGAAAGTTGGCGTCTCGTCGTGGCGGCGCATCGATGACAATATGATCCCGGCGCGCGCCAAGGTGACCGGCGCGTACGTCAACTCCGGCTTCGCCAAGTCCGAGGCGATGATGAACGGCTTTGACGAGGCGCTGGTGCTGAATCAGGACGGGCACGTCTCCGAAGCGAGCGCGGCCAACTTCTACATGCTGCGCGACGGGCGCGCCGTCACGCCGCCCGCGTCGGACAATATCCTCGAAGGCATCACCCGCGAGGTGGCGCGCGACTTGCTGCGCCGCGATATGGGCATCGAGGTCGTCGAACGCTCGATCGACCGCACCGAACTGTACCAGGCCGACGAGGCGTTCTTCTGCGGTACTGGCGTCGAGATCGTGCCGATCATCGAGATCGACCGGCGCGCGGTCGGCGAGGGCAAGACCGGCCCGGTCGTCAACCGCCTGCGCCACTTGTACAATGAGGCGGTGCGCGGCAAGCTCCCGCAGTACGCGCACTGGTGTACGCCGGTCTATGCGACGGTGGTTGTGGCACCGGCCGCGGCCGCGACAGTGGATGTCTAGTAAGCTCCCGTAAGACCGAAAGACAGCCTCGCCGGCGCATTGAGCGCCGGCGAGGCTGTCTTATTCCACACGGACCGCGTCGCCCACCTGCGCTTTGAGAGTGCGGGCGGCGTCTCCTTCGCACACGGCAATCTCAAGGTAGCCGGTGCTGCCGATCAGCGCCATCACCTCGCCCGGCGCGCCGTCGGCGTATGTTCGCTTGACGCCCGACACGAGGCGCGCGCCCAGCCACACGCTGGCTGCCGCCGGCACCTGCTCGGCGGCGATGTTGCTGATGCAGTTGCCGAAGTGGTCGATGTGCACAATTTCGCCGGCCAGTGCGCGGCCGTCGGCGCGCGGCAGCGGGAACGACGCATTGACGTAATCACCGATGACCGTGCCGAGCAGGGTGATTGGCACGCCGAGCGACAGGTGCGCCGCCACCGGCGCGAAGACGTCGCGCCCGTGGAAGGTCGGACTGACATACGGACGCCAGTACCGTTGCGCGGTCAGGTGTACCACGTACCAGGCCGCCTCGCCGCCGCCGTGCTGCGCGGCGGCCAGCGGCAGCAGTCCGTTGTCCGGGCCAATGAAGATCTGCCCGTCGCGTTCCAGCGCGATCGGCCGGCGCGGGCCGCCCACGCCGGGATCCACGACGACTACATGGATCGTCCCGCGCGGGAAGTAGGGCGCGGCGTTCATCAGCGCAAAGCCGCCGGCCTGGATGGCCCGGGGCGGGACGTCGTGGGTGACGTCCACGATAGTGACGCCAGGATTGAGGCTCAGGATTACGCCCTTCATGGCGGCGACGTAGCCGTCGCGCGTGCCGAAGTCGGTGGTGAGGGTGATCGTGCGCATAGCGACCATTATACAACAGATGGCTGCGGCGAAAGGGTATACCGCCAAACAGTCGAAACCCGCGAGTCCGTCACGCCGGCATGTCGTTGTCCGCCGACCATCGCTGGCATCCAGATCAGCATATGGCAAGCGCGCAGGCTGCGGACGGGTACGCCTGGATTCCGGTGTGCGCCGGAATGACGTCTGGCTGAGCGCGCTCCGGCAACATGCGGATGTTCCGACACCGTGTGCCCGCGCCATGATGGAAACGCCAATAGAATCAGGGCAAAACGCATTTTGAGCATTTCCGGCGCCACCGCTTCTCTGGTATAATAGAACAGATGAACAGGTCGAAGATGGGCGTCATCGACGCACTCGGCCTCGGCTTCGAACTGGTGCTCCGCTCCCTGTGGGTGCTGGTCATTCCCGTCGCGCTGGACCTCTTTTTCTGGCTCGGTCCGCGTTTGTCGGTGCGGCCGCTGTTCGACCGGCTGGTGCGTTTCATGGCGCTGGGCGCCACGTCGGCGCCCGGTCTGTCGGTCAGCCCTGAGGATATCCAGCGCTTTGTGTCGCAGATCGGCGCGAGTTTCAATTTGTTCGGGCTGTTGGCTACAGACTTTCTGGGCACGCGCTTCCTGCCGGTGCCGGTGATCAAGGCGTTTGTGCTGGCCGATGCCGATGCGCCGGGCACGGCGGTGATCGGCAACCCGCCGGTCTTCGTGCTGGATAATCTGGCGCAGGTCGCGCTGCTGGCGGCGCTGTTACTGCTGGCCGGCCTGCTGATCGGCGCGCTGTACATGACGCAACTGGCCGACCGGGTGCGCCCGGCCGGCGTGTCGCAGCGCTCGTTCCCGCGCCGGGTGCTGGGCGCTTGGTTCTGGTTTGTCTGCCTGGGCCTGCTGGTGCTGGGCGCCTATGCCGTCATCGGCATCCCGTTTGCACTCGTGCTCGGCCTGGTGTCGCTGTTTAGCGCGGGGCTCGCTTCGGTGTTTCTGATGATCGGCTGGGTCGCCGCGATCTGGGTGATCCTGTACGCCTGGTTCGTCGTCTACGCGATTGTGCTGGGCGAGACCGGCCCGCTGCGCGCGTTCTGGTGGAGCGTCAACGTCGTGCAGCGCAACCTAAATGCAGTGCTGTTCTTTATCCTGCTCAACGTGCTCATCGCTGCCGGGCTTTCGATCGTGTGGGGCATGCTGGAAGCGTCGTGGCTGGGCAGCCTGGCCGCCATTGCGGGCAATGCCTTCATCGGCAGCGGGTTGACCGCCGCGACCTTCCTGTTCTTTCAAGACCGGTTGATCTTTTGGCAGGAAAGCATCGCGCGCTCGCGCGCTGCCGCAGCCAACGGGCGGCCCGGTGGGGCGCCGCAGTCCATGGGTCGTTGATTCACTGATTCGGAGGGGTGGCGTGACGAACGACGTACAACGATACGACGCTTCTAGTATCCAGGTGCTCGAGGGGCTTGAGGCTGTCCGCAAGCGCCCCGGCATGTATATTGGTTCGACGGACATCCGGGGCCTGCACCATTTGGTGTTCGAGGTCGTGGACAACGCAATCGACGAGGCGCTGGCCGGCGTCTGCGACACGATCACGGTCACGATTCACAAGGACCTGAGTGTGTCCGTGCAGGACAATGGCCGCGGCATCCCGGTCGGGCCGCACCCGACGCAGAAGGATGGGCAGGGCAAGCCGATGGACACGCTCGACGTGGTTATGACGATCCTGCACGCGGGCGGCAAGTTTGGCGGCGGCGGCTACAAGGTCGCCTCCGGCCTGCACGGCGTCGGCGTCAGCGCCGTCAACGCCCTCAGCGAATGGTTCGTCTCCGAAGTGCGCCACGATGGGCATATTTACCAGCAGCGCTATGAGCTTGGCAAGCCAACCGGTAAGGTTAAAGAGGCCGGCAAGATCAAGAAAGACGACAGCTACGAGCATGGCACGCTGCAGCGCTTCAAGCCCGACCGGGGCATCTTCAAAGAGGCAATCGACTACAAATTTGACGCTCTGGCGCAGCGCTTTCGCGAGATGGCGTTCCTGACGCGCGGTATCACGATCTCGCTGACCGACGAACGCGACGGGCGCGAGGCCACCTGGCACTTCGAGGGCGGCGTCAAGTCGTTCGTGCGCTTCATGAACAAGAACCGCAACGTCCTGCACGACAAGCCGATCTACATCGAGAAGCAGGTCGAGGGCACCAACGTCGAAGTCGCTATCCAATACACGGACGGCTTCAGCGAGTCGACCTTTTCGTTCGCCAACAACATCAACACCGTCGATGGCGGCACGCACCTGACCGGCTTCCGCTCGGCGCTCAGCCGCACGCTGAACGCCTTCGCGCGCAAGGTCAGCATGCTCAAGGAGAACGAGGAAAACTTCTCCGGCGACGACGTGCGCGAAGGGTTGACGGCGATCATCAGCGTCAAGCTGACCGATCCGCAGTTCGAGTCGCAAACCAAGTCGAAGCTCGGCAACGCCGAAGTGAAGGGGCACGTCGAGTCGGTGACGGCCGAGGCGCTGCAGACGTTCCTGGAAGAGAACCCGCGCGAGGCGAAGTCGATCGTCGAGAAGGCAGCGCTGGCGTCGCGCGCGCGCAACGCGGCGCGGCAGGCGCGCGACCTCGTCATCCGCAAGTCGGCGCTGGAAAGCATGACGCTGCCCGGCAAGCTGGCCGACTGTTCCGAGCGCGACGCGGCCAAATCCGAGCTCTACATCGTCGAGGGCGACTCGGCCGGCGGCTCGGCCAAGCAGGGCCGCGACCGCCGCTTCCAGGCGATCCTGCCGCTGCGCGGCAAGATTCTCAACGTCGAGAAGTCGCGGCTCGACAAGATCCTCGGCAACAACGAGGTCAAGGCGCTGATCACCGCGCTCGGCTGCGGCGTGGGCGAAACGTTCGACCTGAAGAACCTGCGCTACCACCGCGTCTTCATTATGACCGACGCCGACGTGGACGGCGCGCACATTCGCACGCTGCTGCTGACGTTCTTCTTCCGCTACATGGAGTCGCTGATCGAGCACGGGCACCTGTATATCGCCCAGCCACCGCTGTACCGCGTGCAAGTGGCTAAGGACGTGCGCTGGGTATATAGCGACGAGGAGAAGGATCAACTGGTCAAGAAGGCCGACGGCAAGAACGTGTCGATTCAGCGCTACAAGGGTCTGGGCGAGATGAACCCCGAACAGCTCTGGGACACGACGCTGAACCCGGAGAACCGCACGATCCTGCAGGTGTCGATCGAGGACGGCGTCAAGGCCGACAGCACCTTCGACATGCTGATGGGCAATGAGGTGCCGCCGCGCAAGCGCTTCATCCAGACGCACGCGCGCAGCGTGCAGAACCTCGACGTGTGACAACGGACAAAGGAACGGACAAACGGACAGCGGGGCCAGAGTTCCCTGGAGCGTTCAAGCCGCGAAGATGCACGCGTGCGGAACCTCAACGCGTGATGCGAGGTCGATGCTGAAGAACAGACATGCCGTGCCGGGTCTCCCGCCACGGCATGTCTGTTTTGGGAGGCGTCACGATGGTCACGGCCACAGAGGCGTTGCAGCAGTTGCTCGACGGCAATAACCGTTTCGCATTGTCGCGGGCAGCCCATCCGCGCCAGTCGGGTGTCGACCGCATCCGGATCGCACGTGATCCGCAGCCGTTCGCGGCGATCCTCGCCTGCGCGGACTCGCGCGTGCCGCCCGAACTGGTCTTTGACCAGGGGCTGGGCGATCTGTTCGTCGTGCGTGTGGCGGGCAACGTCGTGGACGACGTAGTGCTGGGCAGCCTGGAGTACGCCGTCGAGCGCTTTGGCATTCCGCTTGTGGTCGTGCTCGGCCACCAGGAGTGCGCCGCCGTGGAGTCTACGATCCAGGCCGAGCGCGTCGGGCACATCGGCAACCTGGTCGACGCGATCCGCCCGGCGGTCGAGCAGGCCCGCCGTCAGACCGGCGATCTGCTCGAGAATGCGATTACGACCAATATCCAGATGGGCGTCCAGCAGTTGCGGAAGGCGCAGCCGCTCCTCGCGCGCATGAGCGACGCCGGGACGTTGCGCATCGTGGGCGCGCGCTACGCGTTGTATACGGGGCTGGTCGAGGTGGTGTAGGGCGGGACAACGGACGGGTCAACGGATGAGAAAACGGATAAACGGATCGGTCCGACCGGTAGGGGGCGTATCGCGGCGCGTCCGTCATTCCGTCGCAAGCCGGAATGACGGACGCGCCGGAGTGACGTACTACTCTGGAGTGTTGCCGCCGATCTCATCCGTCTATCCGTTCAGCATCCGTTGTCCCATTCTGATGACGTTACGCTTCAAAATCCCCAAGCATCACGACGATCACAGCTTGTAATGGCGGCAGGTCTTCGTGAACGGTGCGCCAGACTACTTCTGCATCTACACCGAAGTAGTCATGGATCATCTTGTCACGCATGCCGGTCGCGCCGCGCCAGTTCAGCAGCGGGTACCTTGCGCGCACGTCCGGGGGAATGTGACGCGCTGCCTCGCCAATGATCTCCAGGGCGCGGACAACGGCATATAGCTTCTCTTCGTTTTGCAGAAACTCCTCGCATGTGATGTCGCGCACAAATCGCTGTGCTTTGTCAGCGTTCTCCGCGATATCGCGAAGGAAATCGCCGATGGCGCGTGGCGTGCTCATACGGCGATCATTTCGGCCAGGATGCGCCGGCCGATTTGCGGTTTGAGCGCGCGCTTCATGACGAGGTCTACTTTGAAGCTGGTCGCCTCGCTCAGGAGGTCTTCCAGCGCGATGTACTCGAAGAACGACGGCGCACGGTCGAACTCGACCAGCACGTCGAGGTCACTATCGGGGCGGGCATCGCCGCGCACGCGCGATCCGAAAAGCCACAGCGCGTTGACGCCGAAGTGGTCCCGCAGTTCCGGCAACAGCGCGTGCAATTTGGCTAGTAGGGCGTCGGTGGTTAGGTCGGTCACGGTCATAGGCGTTCTCGTCACCTGCAGTAACTGATGCGGCGTGTCCCATCTTGGCACGGCGCGACCATATTGTAGCCCGAATCGGGACAACGGATAAAACAACGAACAAAACGGACGGGTCAACGGATGAGCTAACGGATAAACGGATGACACGCGTCCGGCGACTGCGTCCGTTTGTCCGTTTGCTGTCCGTTGTCGCATCCGCTTATCCGTTCAATATCCGCTGACAAACCGCTTCCACCATCGCCGGCGAATCATCGAACGCCGCAATGGTGCACGGCGCGTCGGCGAACAGGTCGAGGTCGTAGGGGTCGCGCATGGCGACGAGCACAACCGGTTTGCCGGCGGCGAGCGCTTCGCCTGCGAACGCCTGCTGCGCCGGGAAGTGCAACGCCTGTCGCAGCGCCACGATCAGCCCGCGCGCATCCACCAGCATGCGCTGCGCCTCGGCCATCTGTGCGTCGTCCGGGCCGAACGGCAGAACGAGGCCCGCCAGTTCGGGGTGTTCTCGCTGCAACTGCGCCAGCAGTTTACCCTGCCCGGCTGCAATGCCTTCGGCGATGGTCGCCTTGCCCAACGCAAACTCGACGCACACCCAGTCCCGCAGATCGCGTACTGGCAGCAGCCTTCCGGTATCGCGCACTTGGATCGCCCGCGCGGCAATCTGCCGCGCCGTTTCCCAGTGTTCCGCCGCACCGAGACCGGCCAGATCGAACGCGGCCGGCACGCGCACCTCTGCCCGCAGGCGCCGCGTGCGCTCTACGGAGCGCTCGACTTGTGCCATCGATAATCGTCCCTCGCGCACGGCCTGCTCCAGTACGGCGAGCGTCTCCGCGTGCTGCACGATCGGCACCACAAGGTCGCACCCGGCAATGGCCGCCTCTGTGGCCGCTGTGGGTATGCCGTATGTGGCGGCCACAGCGTCCATGTCGAGCGCGTCGGTGATCACGACCCCATCGAAGCCGATTTCGCCGCGCAATAGGCCGGTCAGGATGGCGCGCGAGAGCGAGGCCGGGCACTCGGCATCGAGTGCGGGCATCAAAAGGTGTCCTGGCATGACCATGCGCACGCTCGCCGCGACCGCCGCGCGGAACGGCGCCAGTTCGACGTGTTCCAGCCGAGTGCGGTCGGCCTCGATACGCGGCATCGCCGCGTGCGAGTCCACGCGTGTGTCGCCGTGGCCGGGGAAGTGCTTGGCGCACGCCGCGACGCCTTCTGCCTGCGCCCCCCGCAGCCACGCCACGCCGATCGCCGCGACGCGCTCGGGCGTTTCGCCGAATGAGCGTGTGCCGATGACCGGGTTGGCGGCGTTGATGTTCACGTCGAGCACTGGCGCCAGCGCGACGTTCAGCCGCATGGCGCGCAGTTCGCGGGCGGTCGCCTGCCCGGCAGCGCGCGCCAGTGCGGGGTCGTTGGCCGCGCCGACAGCCATCGCGCTCGGCAGGTGCGTGGCGGGCGGTGGCAGGCGCGTCACGCGCCCGCCCTCCTGATCGGCGGCAATCAGCGGCTCCGGCGCTAGTTCGTGCAGGCGGGCGATCAGCGCGCGCGCCGACTCGATATCCGGCGTGTTGCGCGCGAACAGCACGAACGACGTGATGCCGTTGCGCGTGATGAACGCTTCCTCGTCCGCGCTCAACGTCGCGCCGAGCGGGTTGAAGCAGATCAGTTGTGCGAGCAGGCTCATGGCTTCACGATCTTGCCCATCACCACCGCGCGGCGCGCACCGGTGACCGATGGCAGATTGTTCGGTTCGCCGCGCCAGGCGCAGTACGCGAGAATCGCGAACGCAAACGCCTCTTTGGCCTGCGCGGCGATGCCGAAGTCCTCGTGGCGCATGATGCGCGTGTGCATCAACTGCGCTCCGATCATGCGCACCAGCGTCGCGTTGTGCGCGCCGCCGCCGCCGAGGATCAACTCGTCAGGCTCGGCGGGCGCGCGGCCGGGCAGCGGATGCCGCAGGGCGTCGGCGATCGACTGTGCGGTGAGCGCCGTCGCCGTGGCGACGATGTCGGCCGGGGCCAGGCCGCGTGCGCTGCCCTGCGCCCAGAACTCGCGCGCGTAGGCTTGGCCGAACAGCTCGCGGCCGGTCGTCTTGGGCGGCTGCCGTCGAAAGTACGGCTGGTCGAGCCGTTCCTCCAGCCAGCCGCCATCGACCCGCCCGCTGGCCGCGATGCGCCCGTCGCGGTCGTACGCTTCGCGCCCGTCGGTCATGTGCGCGACCAGGGCGTCGATCACCATATTGCCGGGTCCGCTGTCGAACGCGATCACCTCATGCGGCGCGCAGCCCGGCGCCAGCAGCGTCACGTTCGCGATGCCGCCGATGTTCTGCACAGCGCGGAACTTTGTGGCATCGCGGAACAGGATGTAATCCGCGAACGGCACGAGCGGCGCGCCCTGGCCGCCCGCCGCCACGTCAGCCACGCGGAAGTCGGCCACGACCGGCACACCCACGCGTTCCGCGATGACCGCCGGCTCGCCGATCTGCAGCGTCGCGGTCACGCGCCCCGCGTCGTCCACGTCATGCCAGACGGTCTGCCCGTGCGAGCCAACCAGGTCGATTTGCGACAGTGGGATAGCCGCCTCGCGCGCGGCCGTCATGACCGCGCCGGCCAGCGCCTCGCCAAACGCAAAGTTGAGGCGGCACAGCCGATCCACCGAACTGCCCGCCGGTGTGCAGGCGGCCAGGATTTCTTCTCGCAGCGCCGGCGCAAAATCAACGTGTGTGTGCGACAGCAAACGCCACTGCAGTGCCGCGCTGGACCCGTCGAAATCGGCCAACACCGCATCGATACCGTCGGCCGAGGTGCCGGACATTAGACCGAGAACTTTCATTGTGAGGTGTCCATGTGAACCAGACCAACTTGTACTGATTGTCACAAACTGCCATATTGCGCTTGACGAAAACGCGCAATGCGGCGTTATAATTTACAGTAATGCCACATTCAGTCGCTCACCTGGTCAGCGTGCTGTTGATGCTGATCGCGAACATTTCGGCGCACGCCGACGCCCAATACGCCGCCAGCGCGGCGGAATCTGCGCGCACCCAGGTCGTTGCCGCCGCCGAGACGCCTGCGCCGCCCCCCGAGAAGCGGATCGAGGTCATCCTTGAAACCCAGCGTCTGATCGGATGGGAAGGCGACCAAAAAGTTTTCGAGTTCGCGGTGACGACGGGGCAGGAAGGCCAGCCGACGCTAACCGGCGAATTCGAAGTCCTTGACAAAGAGGAGAACCCGTACTCGTATGCCTGGGCGTTTGACATGCCGTACTGGCTTGGCATCTACCAGGTGGGCGAATTCGAGAACGGCTTCCACGGCCTGCCGGTTGACAGCGACGGCGAAGAACTGTGGGGCGACGCGCTCGGCGTGTACCCGGCGACGCACGGTTGTATTGTGCTGGCGCGCGCCGACGCCCGTCATCTCTTCGAGTGGGCGGATGTCGGCACCAAAGTCGACATCCACGACTGATCACGCCACCTGGATCAGCGCCCAGCGCTCGCCGTCGGCTCGGACCTTCCCCATCTTCTCCAGCCGGCTCAGGTGCGCGCGCACGCTCCACCCGGCCGCGCCGTGCAAGCTCTTATCCACGTCCTTGTAGATCTCCGCGACCATCGCCTCGATGGTCTTTGGCCCTGAGCTGAGCTGGGCGATGATCTGCCGCTCGCGCATCAGCCGGTGCTCGATATACTCATCGATCTTGGCGCGCGGATCGGCTATCATCGGCCCGTGGCCGGGCGCGATCAGCTTCGCCGGGTACGCCTTCAACCGCTCCAGTGAGTCGAGGTAGTCCGAAACGTTGCCCTCAGGCGGCGCGATGACTGACGTGCCGATGCCGAGGATCGTATCGCCCGCGATGAGGACGCCGTCCGGCTGGTGGAAGAAGCAGATGCAGTCGCCCGCATGCCCCGGCGTGTGGATCACGGTCAGATGCTGGCCGTCCAGTTCAAGCGTCTCGCCCGGCGTCAGGCGGCGGTCGTAGCCGTCCTTGAACGCATAGATTGGCGCGGGCGTGATCTGCCGGAACGAGATCAGCCCATCGGTGTGATCGCTGTGCGTGTGCGTCAGCAGGATGGCGCGCAGCGCCAGCCCGTGCACGCGGATGCTGGCGGCCATTGCCGCCAGGTGCTCCGCTTCATCGGGTCCGGCATCGATCAGCCATGCGCCGGTTGATCCGCTCACGATGTAGCAGTTCGTGCCGTCCAGCGTCATCGGCGACGGGTTGTGCGCACGGAAGCAGGTGATGTGCTCGGAAACGGGGATCATGGTTTGGCTCCGGAAAAGGGTGGGACCAGTGCCCAACGCGCGGCCGACTCGACCTCGATGCGCGCCAGTTCCAGCCGCGTCGCCCAGTGGCGCGGGTCGGCGTCCATGCGCGCGATCCACGCCTCGCGACTGCCCAGCGCGGCGACCTGATCGGCGTAGCGGTCGAGCGTTTCAAACTCCAGTCCTTCGGTCGCGAGATAGTCGAGCTGCAGGCCGTCATGCCGCTGGAGGTGCAGCGGCCACGAGCAGTCGTTGCCGATCGTGTCGTCATCGCACGCGGCGAGCATGGCGGCGGCGCGGCGCGACATGCCGCGCGAGGCGGCGCCGACGTCCCACGATCGCCCCGACGCCAGCGCGAACGCATGGTTGATGATCGCCTCGGTGTCGCGCTGCACACGTGGGTGCGAGTCGAAGGCGCGCGGCGTGCGGCCGAGCACGCTGAAGTCGCTGCCACACAGGCGGTCGAGCACGCCGTGCAACTCCTCGCCGTGAAACTCGGCCCAGTGCAGCACGCGGTCGAAGTCGCACAGGTGCGCGTGCGTTGCGCCGGGCGCGGCGCTCAAGGCGAGCGCCACCGCTTCGCGCCGGCGACGGCCCAGGTAGTGAAAGCCGTCGAGTGTGGCCGGGTCGCTGATCTGCACAACTGCGCCAGCCTCGCGCAGCACGCGGGTGGCGTGCTCCGGCGTCGCGGCCGTGACCATCACGGCGATGCCGGCGTACAGGGCGCGCAGGCACGGCAGGACGCGTCGCATCTGGTCGGCCAGGCGGCCTTCGGGGTCGTGGTGAGTGGTGGCCAGCGCGACCGTCATGCGCCCGCCTTGCGGCTGCGGTAGAACTTGATCTGCACACGCTCCAGCGTTGCCAGCCCCTCGTGTATCGCGCCGTCGATCAATGGCCAGAACGCGTCGATCTTCTCGCGCGTATCGACGATCTCGACCACGATCGGCAGGTCCTCGGACAGTTGCAGGATCTTTGCGCTGTGGATGCGGCTGTGCGCGCCGAAGCCGGTGATGCCGCGCAGGACCGTCGCACCGGCCAGTCCGTGCTGGCGCGCCTGCTGGACGATCCACTCGAACAGCGGCATGCCGTCCTGCTTGTCGCTTTCACCAATGAAGATGCGCAGCAGATGACCTTCTTCGGGCAGAGTAGTCATACGCGTCTCCGTCGCGCCGCTCATACGGCGCGCGCCAGCAACATGCCGAGCCAGACGGCGATCAGCCCGGCGATAACCTGCAGGCCGACATTGGCCAGTGCGGGCACGATCTGCCCGTCGCGCAGGAACGCAAACGTCTCGTAGCCGAACGTGGAGAACGTCGTGAACCCGCCGCAGATGCCGACCAGCACGAAGGTGCGCTGCTCCGGCGTGATCTCGCGGCCGGTGTCGACCAGTCCCATGACGAACCCGAAGACGAGGCAGCCGGCGATGTTGATTGCCAGCGTCCCGTACGGGAACCACGGCCGGTCGAGCGCGTCCTGCACCCAGCGCCCCACGCCGTAGCGGAGCGTCGCGCCGATCGCGCCGCCGATGGCGGTCAGAACGTAGTGTTGCATCGGATCAGGCGCGCACGCGGTTGACGGCGCGCTGCCACCCGGCGTACAGCGCCTGCCGCTGGTCGGCGCCCATGCGCGGCTCGAAGACGTGCTCCGCGCGCCACTGCGCCTGGATCTCGTCCATGCCGGACCAGGTCTGCGCGGCCAGCCCAGCCAGGTACGCCGCGCCGAGCGCCGTCGTTTCGAGCACGGCCGGGCGCTCCACGCGCACGCCGAGCACGTCGGCCTGGAACTGCATCAGCCAATCGTTGGCCGATGCGCCGCCATCCACGCGCAGGGCGCGCAGCGGCGCACCGGCATCGGCCTCCATCGCCTCCAACACGTCGCGCGTCTGGTATGCGATCGCTTCGAGCGCTGCGCGCGCGACGTGCGCGCGGTTGGTGCCGCGCGTCAACCCGCTGAGCGCGCCGCGCGCCTGCGCGTCCCAGTATGGCGCGCCGAGCCCGACGAAGGCCGGCACGAAGTAGACGCCGCCCGTGTCGGCGACCGACTCGGCCAGTGCCTGCGTGTCGGCGGCGCGGCTGATGATCTTCAATTCGTCGCGCAGCCACTGCACCACGGCGCCGCCAATGAAAACCGAGCCTTCGAGGCAGTACGTCGTGGCCGGCAGTCCCCAGCCGATCGTCGTCAGCAGGCCGTGTTTAGACGGGATCGCCTGCGTGCCCGTGTTCATCAGCATGAAGCAGCCAGTGCCGTAGGTATTCTTGGCCAGTCCGACGTCGAAGCAGGCTTGCCCGAACGTCGCCGCCTGTTGGTCGCCGGCGACGCCGCGTATCGGGATCGCCGCGCCGAACAGCGCCGGGTCGGTCGCGCCGAAGTCGCCGGACGAGGGGCGCACCGCCGGCAGCAAGGCGCGCGGGATGTCGAGCGCGGCCAACAGTTCATCGTCCCAGTCGCCGCGATGGATGTCGTAGATCAGTGTGCGCGATGCGTTGGACGGGTCGGTCGCGTGCACGCGCCCGCCGGTCAGCCGCCAGATCAGGAACGTGTCGATGGTGCCGAACGCCAGTTCGCCGGCGGCCGCGCGCGCGCGCGCGCCCGGCACGTTGCGCAGCAGCCAGGCGAGCTTGGTGCCGGAGAAGTACGCGTCCAGCACCAGCCCGGTACGTTCGCGGAACAGCGGTTCGCGGCCGGCGGCGCGCAGTTCGTCACAGAGCGGCGCGGTGCGGCGGCACTGCCAGACGATCGCGTTGGCGATCGGGCGGCCGGTCGCGCGCTCCCAGACGACGGTCGTTTCGCGCTGGTTGGTTACGCCGATGGCGGCGATGCCGGTCGCGCCGAGACCGGCGTGGCGCAGCGCCTCCTGCGCCACATGCAACTGCGACTGCCAGATCGCTTCGGGGTCGTGTTCGACCCAGCCCGGCTGCGGATAGATTTGTGCGAACTCTTGCTGTGCGCTGCCGGCGGCACGGCCGGCGCGGTCGAATACGATGGCGCGCGATGAGGTGGTGCCTTGATCGAGTGCGAGGATATGTTGGGTCATGCTTCGGCTCCGGCGGATGCGTTCAATGCGCGCGGCAATTGTGCCGCGTATAAAAGCGATGCTACAATGCTTGCTACGATCATACCGAGATTGACGGGACGTGTCCAATCGCCCGTCAGGGAGTCGGAGGGAGAAGCAGAAACATGGATCCAAACGCCAAAAAGACCGCACTGCGGTCGATCACCTACGGATTGTATGTGGTGACCAGCGCCTCGCCGTCAGAGCGGGGCGCGTTCCTGTGCAACTGGCTTACGCAGTGCTCGTTTACACCGCCGCTGATCGTGATGTCGGTTGAGAATGAAGCGCAGTCCTTGAAGGTGATCCGCGAGAGCGGTCGTTTCGTCGTCAACACGCTGGAGCGCGGACAGGTTGAACTGGCCAGCTGGTTTGGCCGCCACTCGGCCAAGGTCGGCGACAAGCTGGCGAAGCGCGTGCTGATGGCGACACCGTCGGGGCAGCCGGTCCTGCCCGAGGCGCTCTCCTGGTTTGAATGCGCCTTTACGGCGCAGTTGCCCGCGGGCGATCATGTCCTGATCGTGGGTGAAGTCGTGGATGCGCTGCTGATCCGCGACGGGCAGCCCATGCAGTTGTCCGAGACCGGTTACAAATACTCGGGTTGACGGTCGCATGTCATCGTCAACCCGCGAGTTGCGCGACCACGTCCGCGAAATCGGCAAACTGGCCGAGGTCGTCGGCGCGCTGAGCAAAGAGTTCGATCGCCGGCCGAGCGCGGACGTGCTGGTGGTGTTGAAGGCGCGGATCGAGGCGCTGGACGCCGAATGGTCCCGTGCCGAAGTAATCCTCTCGGGCGGCTCGCGCTAACGCCGTTCAGCGGCCGTTTCCCGCCTCGCGGCGATTCGCGCTTTTCAGGTGACCCTCTATGACGGAAGACGTTGTGAACCGAGCCGTTTCGTCGCGTGCCGCAGACCGCGCACCTCGCACTGCCCCGCCGCAAATTCTCGCTCACGAGCGCGGCTACGCCGTTGTGCTCTCACTGCTGTTTTTCGCGCTGTGGGGCGTGCCGCTGTGGGGCCCGTTTCTGATGCCGGCCGTGCTGGCCTATGTCGTGGCAGCCTACAACTGCTACTGGACGGCGCAGGCGCTGTACGGCGCCTGGTGCGCGGTGCGCGGCCTGCGCATCATGGCCCGGTGGATGCGCATCGACTGGCAGGCGCGTTACAAACAGACGGGCCGGCCCGTGCAGCACGTCGTCGTGCTCCCCAATTACGACGAGCGCATAGAGATTCTGCGCCAGACGCTCGACCGGCTGGCGCTGGCGGAGTACCCGCGCGAGCAGATCAGCGTGGTGTTGGCGATGGAGGATCGCGAGACGGGCTCCCAGGAGAAGGCCGAGTTGCTGAGCGCGGAATACGCCGGGCGCTTCGGCCATTTCTGGATCACGCTGCACCCGTTGCTGCCGGACGAAACAGCGGGCAAGGGGGCTAACCTGGCGTACTGCCTGCGCCAGATCAGCAAGCGCGCCGAGGAACTGGGCTGGGATCCATCGCAGGTGATGGTGACCACGCTCGATGCCGACACGCGCCTGCACCCGCAGTTCCTTGCGGCGCTGGCGGTGCGTTTCCTTGAGGTCCCCGACCCGACACGCAAGTTCTTTCAGGGCATGCTGATGCTGATCAACAACGTCTGGGACGTGTTCGCGCCGACACGCGTGCTGGCCGCATTCTGGACGTTTACCTATGTCGCTGCGTCCACGCACTACCAGCGTATGACCACCGCCGTGTACTCCATGAGCCTGCGGCTGCTGCAGGATGCCGGTTACTGGGACCCGCGCGTGGTGGCGGAGGACGGGCACATTTTCTTTCGCGCGTTCTTTGCGCTGCAAGGGCGCCCAGACATCGAGCAGATCTTCCTGCCGGTCGGGCTGGACGCGGTGCGCGCGCCGACGATGTGGCAGTCGCTCGTGGTGCAGTTCCGGCAGATGCAGCGCTGGGCCTGGACGGCGTCGATCTTGCCATTTGTCCTTGATGCCTGGCTGCATCGCCGCGCTGTGCCGCTGTCGCGCAAGTTTGCGAAGGTCCTGCCGTATGTCGAGGGACTAGTGATCATGCCCTCGTCGTGGTTCGTCATCACCTTCGGCGTCCTGCTGCCGCCGTTGTTGAACCCGCAGATGCCGACCGACGTCTTTGGCGTGCCGCTCGCCGTGCTGGCCCCGCTGATTCTGTCCCCAACGCTGATCGGCGTGGTGGTGGCGCTGTCGGTCAACATCATGCTGCGCAACCAGTTCGCGCAGCGCAGCGCCCGCGTGCCGTGGCCGCAGCGCGTCGTGGAATCGATCGAATGGGGCCTGATGCTGTTTGTCGCGGTCTTCTACTTCGGCATCCCCTATGTGCAGGCCTACTGGCGCATGATCAGCGGCAACGAACTGCACTTCGAGCGCACGCCGAAATAGCGACTAGCCGCTAGCGACTAGCGACTAGTCGCTGGTTCAGCGCCGGATCAATGGCAGGTACAGGTCGTATTGGACGCGCTCGTCGAAGCCAATATCGAAGCCGCCGCCGGTCGGGCGCGTCTGGCCGTCGAAGTCCACCGTAACGAGGACATCGGTTGCGGCATTGATGGCCGGGCTGCTCGCTTGCAGACGGTAGTTGTCCGTCGCCGGTGAGACGAACAGCGGGTCGGCCGCGAAGGAACTGCCGCCGCTGAGCACAGTGCCGCTGATGTTAGCCGTGTTGCCAAAGAACAAATTGAAGTTCTCGAAGACGTTGCCGTTCGCGCCCTCCACAATTCCCACGGCGTGATTGGTGATGATGTTATCCATCACGCTGACGGTGCCGCTCAGAATGGCCACTGCCGATCCGGCTGTCAGCGAATCGCTCACGATGGTGTTGTAGTAGAGTTTGCCGTTGCTCACCGTGCCGGTGATGGCGATGGCGCTGCCCGTCGAGCCGAGCACGCTGTTGCTGGCCAGGTTCTCGGCAAACAACGAGTTCTGGATCATCGCATCGGGCACAAACTGCAGAACCTGGCGACTCTCATAGATCGCGCCGCCAGCGACCCCGGCGCGATTGCGCACGAAGCGCGAGCGATAGACTTCGAGGTCGCTGGTCGTCTGAATCGCCCCGCCTGTGCCAATATTGCTGGCCGTGAAGTCATCCAGTTTATCGGCGATGTTGCCTTCAAACAGCGAGACATCGATGCGACAGTGCCCGTCGCAGGCCATGGCACCGCCGTGATTCGCGCGGTTGCGCCGGAAAGTCGAGTTGAACGCGTCACCGTTGCCAAAGTTTGAGCCTCTGACATACACGGCCCCGCCGCGCCCCCTGTTGAATGCGGGGTTGCCGCTGGTGTCGATGATGACGAAATTGCCCTCAAACGTACTGCTTTCGGCATACAGGCTGCCCTGCGCGTAGATGGCCCCGCCGTCCATGCGGCTTTCGACCGAGTTCGAAATGAACTGCGAATTGTAAGCGGAGATCGTTCCCCCGAATACCGCGCCCCCGCCGTCGCAGCAGTCGGCGTAGTTGCTGATGAACGTGCTGTTCTGGATGTTGATCGAACCGCCCCAGATCGCTCCGCCTGCGCCACAGCACTGCGACACATTGTTGAAGAACGTGCTGGTCATGACAACGGCGTTTTGCGCCCGGATTGCGCCGCCGTCCCATGCGCGGTTGTTGTCGAACTGGCTGCGCATGACATTGAGCGTTGCCAGCGGCGCATCGAGCGCGCCGCCGCCGTTCACGGACTGGTCGTCTACATTGCCGTCGAACAGGCTGTCCACTACGTTGCCCGTACCGCCGGCCAGGAACACGGCGCTGCCGCCGCCGAAGATGTTGGCGGCCGCCCCGTTGCGAATGAACTGCGAGTTGGTGATATTGATGCCCGCATAGGCGAACACGGCAGAGCCGTCTTCGTCCGCCGCGTTGCCCTCAAAATACGAGTCAGCGATATTGCCGTTTTTGAGAAACAGTGTCCCGCCGCCGCAGAAGTTGTTGCAGAACCCGCCCGCGCTGTTGCTGATGAATCGGCTGCCGGTGACGGTCGCCGCGGTCGCCGTCAGTACGCCGCCGAAAACAGAGGCGCGATTGCCGGTAAACACGCTACTGACAAGCAGGATGTTCGGCGTTGAGATGACGCCGGCGAAACTCGCCGAGTTGCCCTGGAAATGGCTGGCCGTCACGGTCAGCGGACTGCCGGCATACGCGCCGCCGCTGCTGAGCGGGGCCGAATTGGTCAGGAAGATGCTTGACGTGATGAAAGCCTGGCCGCGCACAGCCAGCGCGCCGCCGTTGCCCCGGCTGGCGACGTTACGCTCGAACGTCGTGCCGCTGATGTGCGCCGTACCGCTGACGAGCACCGCGCCGGCCAGCGTCGCCGTGCTCGTGACGACATTCGCCCTGATTAGGCTGCTCGTGATCGTCGCCGTGCCGCTCAAGACGACCAGCGCACCGCCCCCGATCGCGGCGGTATTGCTCATCAATGCGGAGTTTTGGATATTCGCCGTGCGCGTGGCGACCACCGCGCCACCCAGCGGGGCGGTGCTCGACATGATGGTCGCGCTGCGTACATTGACCAGGCTGCCGAGCGCCGTGCCGCCCGCGTTGACGGCGCGATTGCTGCTGAACAGCCCAACGCCGTTGGCGCTCAACGTGACGGTCAGCGGTGAGTACGCGGCGCCGCCGTCGTGGCCCGCCACGCAGCGGACGGCGTCTGCGCTATTGTAAGTAACGGAAGTCAACGCATACGCGCAACCACCGTCGAGGGCCGCGCTGTTCGGGCCGGTATCGTGCACGTTAAACGTGACGTTGCCCAGTGCATAGACCGCGCCGCCATTGCGTGCGCTGTTGCCGGTCGAGGAACCGCGGCTCAAGAACACGTTGCCGTCGGCGTAGACGGCCCCGCCGTCGGCCGCCGTTCCGCCGCCGGCCAGGTTGTTCTGAAATGCCGGACTGTTCAATAAACTGACGCTGCCTAACGCACGCACCGCGCCGCCGTGGCCTTGCGCCGTGTTGCCGGTGAAGTTCACGACCAGCAAAACACTCGTGCCGGAGTTGTCGCGGATATCGCTCGTGGCGTATAGAGCGCCGCCCTCGCCGGTGAGTGCGTCATTGCTGTTAAACGTCACCGCGCCAACCAGCAGGACGCCCGCCGCGTACACCCCGCCGCCGTGCGTGATCGCGCTGCTATTGCTGATCAGCGTCTTGCTGACGGACGATGTGCCGCCGAGCACAATCGTCACATTGCCCGTGGCATAAATGCTCCCGCCATGGCCCGCGCGCGCGGTGTTGCGATCCAGCAGGGCGTTGAACATCGTCAGCGTGTCCGTCGCCCAAAGGCCGCCGCCGTTGTCGGCCGCGTTGGAGATAATGGCCGTTGCGCTGATGATCGCCGGGCCGGTGGCGAGGATGCCGCCGCCGCTGCCCTGCGCCATGTTGTTTTGCACCAGGCCGCCCAGCATGAACAGCCCGCCATCGGCGCGCACGCCGCCGCCGTTGGTGCTGGCCGCCGTAGTTGAATTGGAGATGACGGTCACGCCGGTCATCGTCAACGGGCCGTCCACGCGCAGGGCGCCGCCGGGATTCAAGGACGTGTTGCGCTCAAATACGCCCCCGTTGATGATCACGCTGCTGCTGGCGCGCAGGCCGCCGCCTGCGCCGCCCGGATCGCGGTTGCCGATCACGTTGACGTTGGTCATGGTCAGCGCATCGCCCGCGTAAATGCCGCCGCCGCTGTTCACGCTGTTTGTATTGCTCAACACGTCCACGTTCAACAGCGTGAGCGGCGTCCCGGCGCCCGCGGAGAGGCCGGCGCCGAGCCCGCTTCCGCTCGTGAGCGAGCCGCTGAACACGCGCAAATTGGCGATGGTCACGCCGGCGGCGATGTTAGCGCCGACGCTGATGACGCGCTGAGCGCCCAGCGCCTGGAGTACCGTGGCGGCCGGGCCGGCGCCTTGCAGCACGATGGCGCGTGTGATGATCAGTTGATTGGTGACGTAGGTATTGGCGGCAACGTTGATGGTGTTGCCTGCCGCCACTCCGCTGATGCATGCCTGAAGCGTGGTGTTGCACGGGGCGCTGCCCGGATAGTTGAATACCGCGCTCGGCGCGGCGGGCGGGCGCCAGTCGCGCTCCGCGAGTGCGACCGAGGCAAACGGTAGAAGAAAAACGGCGAGCAGTCCGACCAGGATGAACAGTCTGTGGCTCATCAGGTTCCCCCTCCCAGGGTGTTCTGACGTGCGTTGCGTGGATGGTGGATTATATGTTATGAATCAGTTGTTGTCACATTCGTGCCCGTCCTCCCAGCAATTCTCAGTTTGGCATCGGACGGGTACTTTCCAATGGCGGCTTGTCATGCGCTGGTGCTCAGGTGTTTATCACGCAAACCGATTCGACGAGTAAGTAATGCTGCCCTCCCCATTCACTTTTCCCCTTCTCCCCCGTGCGCGGGGGAGAAGGGGCCAGGCTCCCCCGTGCGCGGGGGAGAAGGGGCCAGGGGATGAGGGGGCAGCTTGGTGGCCAGACTCCAAAATGAGAATTGCTGCCGTCCTCCGCGCCAAACACAAAGCGCCCCGTCACAAGTCAATGCGACGGGGCGTGAGGAATTGGTGTGACGCGGCGGCTATTTCCTGGCCGGCACGGCGTCGATCGCGCCGATCTGTCGATAGCGGTACCTGGCCAGCGCGTCGGCCGCCGCTTTCAGGCGGGGATACGCCACGCCCAGCGCCGTGCCGCTGCTGGCGGCCAGCATCTCCTCAAGCGCCTGGTTGAACTGCTTGAGCAGCTTCTCGGCCTGCGGGTCGAGGGGCGGGTTTGCTTTGTTCACGTTCGCAACTCCATTCACGGTGGGTAGGGATGCTGGTCAGTGCGGCGCGGCGGCTTGCGGCAGAGTCGCCACGTGCAGGGGCACGCGCCCCAGCTCGTCTGCGCCGGCGCTGACGATAAACTCGTACCGGCCCGGCTGTGGCAGGACCAGCCCGTTAAACACGAAAATCTGGTTGACGCGGACGTTTTCGCCCGCGCGGCTTTCGGGCACGGCCAGCGTGCCCGGCACCGCAAATAGCTCGCGCGCGTCGGCGTCGCTGAACGCCACCCGCAGCGGGTGCACGCCGCTCTCGAACGGCGTCGCCTCGATGCGCATCACAAGCTGCATCGACGCATGCACGGCCGGAAACTGCGGCGCGTAGAGCTGCTCGAAGATGCCCATCATATTGAGTTTGCCGTCCGCCGTGACATTGGCGCAGTCGGCCAGCAGAGCCAGCATCAATTCCATGACCGTCCAGCCGCGTATAGATATGGGACGGGAGTGGATGGGAGTCGAACCCACCGAGGCCGCTTAGCGCCCTCCAGCGATTTTGAAGACCGTGGCGCCCACCGGGACACAACCACCCCCGCACAAGCATAGCGAAAATCACTGCGAGCGTCAAACGCTTTGCGCGAAATACCGCGCGGTTCGCTGCGCGCGCAAATTGACAACTTGCGTTTGTTTTTGTATCATGCTTCACAAATCAAGGGCGTGGCCCTTGCTTTTTTGTGCCCGTCCGTGCGCTTCCGTATAACTACTTCCAGTTCGACAAGGAGTCGTCAGGATGCAATTGCCTTTTGTGCCATTCAAATTGCGCCGACCGACAACGCCCGAAGTCATTGACTTCCTCACCAAGAACCGCGTGTGGCGCTCGTTCTTCCGCCATGGCTACCCGGACACCAAGCGCAACCAGGCCCTCTTGATGCAGACCAATGTGTTCCTGCATCTGTTCCCCGTCAAGGTGCGCGTGCACTCGCTCAAGGCGACCTACACGTGGGCGCTGGGCCTGATCTCATTCTACCTGTTCCTGATTCTGACCATCACCGGCGTGCTGCTGATGTTCTACTACGTGCCCGCCGAGGACCGCGCGTACCAGGCGATGGTCAAAATCATGTCCGAGGTGAACTTCGGCCTGCTGATGCGCAACATGCACCGCTGGGCTGCGCACGCCATGGTGCTGGGCGTGTTCCTGCACATGTGCCGCGTCTTCTACACCGGCGGCCACAAGGAGCCGCGCGAGTTCAACTGGGCGATCGGCGTCATTCTGCTCTTCGTCACGTTCTTCCTCTCGTTCACGGGCTACCTCCTGCCGTGGGACCAGTTGTCGTTTTGGGCTGTGACGGTCGGCTCGTCGCTCGGCCAGTACGTGCCGCCCGAAGAGATCGTCGGCAAGTTCAGTATCCTGATCCTGCGCGGCACGCCCGAAGTGTCGCAGGAAACGCTGGTGCGTTTCTACACCCTGCACGTCGTCGGCTTGCCGCTGGTGGCCGCCGTCCTGCTCACGATTCACTTCTGGCGCATCCGCAAGGATGGCGGCCTGTCCGGCCCGTACGGCAAGCAGGAATAGCGCCGAACCGAAGCGATCCGAGGAGAATCCGACATGTCCATTGAATCAAAAGATTACGGGGGCCCGCTTCGCCCTCTGCTGATCGCCGGCCACGAGAAGACGCTCGAACGCGTCGAGTTGCGCCCGGACGATCAGGTGATGTCGTTCCCGTACATGATTGTGCCGAGCATCGCCGTCGCGTTCGGGACGGTCGTCGTCATGACCATCTGCTCGATCCTGGTCAACGCGCCGCTCAAGGAACTGGCCAACCCGGACCACACGCCGAACCCGTCCAAAGCGCCGTGGTACTTCATGAACCTGCAGGAACTGCTGTTGCACATGAACCCGTCGCTGGCCGGCGTCATCATCCCGACGAACCTCGTGCCGCTGCTGCTGATCGCCATCCCGTACATCGACCGCAAGGTCGACAACGTCGGCCATTGGTTCATGACGCAGAAGGGCAAGGAGATCGCGCTCTTCTCGTTCATTTACACTTGGGTGTCCGGCATTGCGCTGGTGCTGTTCGACTCGTACTTCACGCTGGATCCCGAGTTGGACAAGGTGCCGCGCTCGGGCGGCGCGTTCAAGGCGGTCGCGGAATACCTGGTGAAGCACCAGGGCGCGCCCGAGTGGCTGACCACATCGCCGACCATCAACGGCTTTGCCATTCTGCCGTACCCCGACTGGCTGACTGGCTGGGTCTTGCCGTTTAGCTGCATTATCGGGCTGGCCCTGCTGCTGTGCATCATCGTGCGCATGCGCTGGAAGGGCGGCATCGAGGAGATGATGCTCGCGCTGTTCACGGGCTTCGTGGCCACCTATTTCCTGACGACGATCCTCGGCGCGCTGTTCCGCGGGCCGAGCCAGTTGCTGGGCTGGCCGTGGGGACATCCCAACGGCTATAACCCGATTGACGATCTGCTGTAATACGAACCTTTCGGCGGCTCGCGCATCCGGTCGGGCCGCACATTTCTGGAGGTAGTCCATGACTCAAGCGACCCAAACCGCGCAGAAGGGCGGAGGCCTGACGCGCCGGCAGTTCCTGGCGATCGGCTGGACCGTGGCGGGCCTGGTCGCAGCCGGCGAGGCCGGCGTGGCGACCCTGTCATTCATGTATCCGCGCCTTGCTCCGGGCTCGTTCGGTGGCGTGGTCAATATCGGCGCGCTGGGCGATATTTTGAAAGATCTGCCCGACGCGAAGGCGAAACCGGCCGACCGCTTTGTCAACAGCGGCCGCTTCTACCTGACTCGTACCGATGACGGCATTCTGGCGCTGTATCGCAAGTGCGTGCACCTCGGCTGCGTGGTGCCCTGGAACGTCACCGAAGACCAGTTCCACTGCCCGTGCCACGGCTCGCTGTATGACCGGCGCGGCATCGTGTTGGGCGGACCGGCGCCGCGACCACTCGATATCTTTCCGATCAAGGACGACGGAGCCGGCAACCTGCTGGTCGATACCGGGAAGGTTACAAAGCGCGCGGATTACCAGCCTAGCCAGGCTTTCCCGGTGAACGGTTAGACAGCCAGTCGGCCTGCGAGGAGCCCGTTTCCCCATGCAAAAGAATCAAGCGACATATACCGGTGTCATTCTCTGGTCGTTCGTGGTGCTGCTGATTGCCGCGCCTGGTTATCTGGTTTTCGACCTGCTGTACCGCCAAAGCGCCAAACAGGAAGCATTCCTGGAAGAAGATATCAAGATGGGGTCGTACGTGTTTGCCTCATCTCAGTGCTGGAACTGCCACGGGTTCGTTGGCCAGGGCGGCGTCGGTTTGCCGCTGAACAAGACCGAAGAACTGCGCGCGCGCGAAAACAAGCAGCCGTTCATCATCAACACGATCACCCGCGGCCGCCTGAACACCCAGATGCCGGTGTGGGGCAAGGCCGAAGGCGGTCCGCTCGATGCGCAGCAGATCGCGGCGGTGCGCGCATTCCTTCTCGATGGCACCCACTGGGGCCAGTACTGGGATATGGACCCCAAAGTGCTCAACGCCGACGGCAAGATTATCGAAGGTAAGGTTGGCGCCAAGACGTGGAAACCGACCGAGACGTACCTGAAAGACCACGCGTTACTGCCGCCGTGCGCAGCGGACGATCTGGTCTGCAAGGGCAAGATCGTCTTCGGCGGCCCATGCCAGGCGTGCCATAACACCAACGCCGAGACCAAGGTGGGCCCCGGGCTGGCTGGCATCTTCCAGAAGGACAAGTTACCGAACGGCAAGCCGGTCAACGATGCGAATGTGATGGAGTGGATCCAGAAGGGCTCGGCGTCGTACAAGACCGAGGGCGCTCCGTTCATGCCGTCCTACGAACTGCAGGTCAAGGGCGACGATCTGAAGAACGTGATCGAGTATCTGAAGACGCTGAAGAAGTAGACGGTCGAACCGGGTTATTCCAGCGTCCCCGTCGAGTTGACAGGCGGGGACGCTTTTTTTGTTCACACGTGGACTCTTCGGAATGGCATTTGACACTGCCAGTTAGTGACGATAGAATGAATGCATCCCTTCTCACTGGCGGTATACTTCTATGAATACACAAGTCATTGCCACACCCAACGCCCCGGCTGCCATTGGACCGTATTCGCAGGGCAAAACGGTCGGCGGCTTCATCTTCACGGCTGGACAGATCCCGTTGGACCCGAAAGACGCGTCCAAGCCGTTCCCGCCTACCATTCAGGAGCAGACGCACCGGGTCTTCCAGAACCTGGCGGCGATCCTGGAAGCGGCGGGCAGCGATCTGGAGCACGTCGTGAAGACGACCGTGTTTATGACCGATCTGTCCGAGTTTGCGGCGATGAATGAGGTGTACGCGCAGTACTTTAAGCAGCAGCCGCCGGCGCGCTCGACCGTGCAGGTTTCGGCCCTGCCGCGCGGCGCGCGCGTTGAAATTGAAGCTATTGCGGTGGCCAGGGGCGGTTAGCGCCGCCCGTCGCGCCGTTGTGGCGTAGCCGAGGGCTGGGGGGAGTTCCCCGGGGTACATCATGTCCAATAAATTCGACCGTTTTACCAAGAAGGCCAGACAGGTTCTGACGTTTGCGCAGGAAGAAGCGCAACTGATGAACCACGGCTACATAGGCACCGAGCACTTGCTGCTCGGCCTGGTGCGCGAGCAGACGAGCATTCCGGCTAAGATTCTGAGCGAACTGGGTGTCGACCTGCAGAAGACGCGTGATATCGTCGAGGAGATGGTTGGCAAGGGCAAGCGCGGACAGTTCGGGCGCGTCAGCCTGACGCCGCGCACCAAGCGCGTGATCGAACTCGCCGTGGACGAGGCCCGCCGCATGGGCCACCACTACATCGGCCCCGAGCACCTGCTGCTCGGCCTGGTGCGCGAGGGCGACGGCATCGCCGCCGACGTGCTGCAGACGCTCGGCCTGAATCTGGAGAAACTGCGCGGGCTGGCCCTGCAGCAGATGAAGGAAATGCCCGCGATGGCGGGCGAAAAGGCGCCGGCCGCCAAAGGTGACAAGAAGAACGAGACGCCGCTGGTCGACCAACTGGGCACCGATGTCACCGCGCAGGCACAGGAAGGGCAACTCGATCCGGTCATCGGCCGCAAGAACGAGATCGAGCGCGTGATCCAGATATTGTCACGCCGCCGCAAGAACAACCCGGCGCTCATCGGCGAGCCGGGCATCGGCAAGACGGCGATCGTCGAGGGGCTGGCGCAGCGCATCGTGAGCGGCAACGTGCCGGAGAACCTGCTGAACAAGCGCGTCGTGATGCTCGACGTCGGCTCGCTGGTGGCCGGCACGATCTACCGCGGCCAGTTCGAGGAGCGCCTCAAGCGCGTCATCGACGAGATCAAGCAGTCGAAGAGCATCCTGTTCATCGACGAAGTGCACATGCTGGTCGGCGCGGGCGCGGCCGGCAGCTCGGTGGATGCGGCCAACATCCTGAAGCCGGCGCTGGCGCGCGGCGAGTTGCAGTGCATCGGCGCGACCACGCTCGACGAATATCGCAAGCACATCGAGAGCGATCCGGCGCTGGAGCGGCGCTTCCAGCCGATCCACGTCGAAGAGCCGAGCATCGCCGAGACGATCCAGATCCTGCGCGGCGTGCGCGAGCGTTACGAGGCGCACCACAACCTGAAGATCTCCGACGAGGCGCTGGAGAGCGCGGCCAACCTGGCGGCGCGCTACATCGCCGACCGGTTCATGCCCGACAAGGCGATCGACCTGATCGACGAGGCATCGGCGCGCGTGCGGCTGTATCGCGGCACGCCCAAGAAGCCCGCCGTCGCCGCCGATGGCGCGGTGCGCGAGAAGGATGCCTTCGATCTGCCTGCGCTCGATGCGGACGACCTGCCAATTCCCGACGGCGCGGACGACGTGCAGATGAACCTGGGCACGGCGTGGGACCGCCCCGCCGAGACGCCCGGCCCGATCGTCAGCGCCGAGGACATCGCCGAAGTGGTCTCCATGTGGACCGGCGTGCCGGTCACGCGTATTGCCGGCGAAGAGTCGGCCCGGCTGTTGAGCATGGAAAGCGACATGCACCACCGGGTGGTGGGGCAGGAAGATGCCATCAAGGCGATTGCCAGGGCGGTACGCCGCTCGCGCGCCGGCCTGAAGGATCCTAAGCGGCCGATCGGCTCGTTTGTGTTCCTGGGACCAACCGGCGTCGGCAAGACCGAGGTGGCCAAGGCGTTGGCCGAGTTGCTGTTCGGCAGCGAGCAGGCGCTGATCAAATTGGACATGTCGGAGTACCAGGAGCGCCACACCGTCAGCCGCATGATCGGCGCGCCGCCGGGCTACGTCGGCTTTGACGAGGGCGGGCAGTTGACCGAGATGGTCCGCCGCCGCCCGTACTCCGTCGTGCTGCTCGACGAGATTGAGAAGGCGCACCCGGACGCGTTTAACGTCCTCCTGCAGGTCATGGAAGACGGCCAGTTGACCGACGGCAAGGGCCGCCGCGTAGACTTCCGCAACACGATCATCATCATGACGTCCAATGTCGGCGCCGACCTGATCAAGCGCGAAACGAGCCTGGGCTTCACGGCCACGCGCAGGGACGACTCGATCGACACCAAGGCGCGCTACGACAAGATGAAGGACAAGGTGCTGAAGGAGCTCAAGGACCTGTTCCGGCCGGAGTTCCTGAACCGCGTGGACAGCATCGTCGTGTTCTCGGCGCTGACGCGCGACGAGATCAAGCAGATCGTCGACCTGGAGTTGAGCAAGCTCCGGCCGCGGCTGCTGGAGCATCAGATCACGCTGTCGATCGCCGAGCCGGCGCGCGAGTTGCTGGCCGAGAAGGGCTACGACCCGGCCTTCGGGGCGCGCCCGCTGAAGCGGCTGATCCAAAGCCTCGTTGAGGACCCGCTGTCGGAGGGCCTGCTCTCCGGCAAGTTCCGCAGCGGCGACACGGTGCTGGCCGAGCGCGCGGGCAACGAGCTTGACTTGCAGCCGGTCGGCCGCCCGGATGGCGGCGAGGGGCAACCCGAAGCTGCGCCGCGTGAAGCCGAACCGGCGCCGAGCGTGTAACCAGCCGTCGGCAACGATAACCTGGCGAGGCCGTAAGGCCTCGCCGGTTCTTTTATGCCCGCCACACTCCGTTTCGAGCCTGTCACCTGGTGGAACCGGCGCGACTTTGTCCGCCTGACCCGCGAGACGCTCTGGAGCCCGGCCTGGCCGGGCGATGAGCGCGTCTGGCGCGAACTGGAGCATGGCCCCGAAACGGTTCGGCGCGGCGCGCGGCTGATCTACGACGGGCGCACGCCCGTCGGCCGCGTCATCGTTCCGCACATCGGCGACTGGCTGATCGTGCGCGACCTGTCATTGCGCGACACGTCCGGCCTGCCCGAGCGCGCCGCCGATGCGTTACTCGACCTGGCGGCGCGGCAGTCCGCCGCGTACGTGCGCGCGAGCGTGCAGGGGCCATACTGGCCGGCACTGGCGGCGCGCGGCCTGCGCGAGCAAAAGCGCCGCACGACCATGCGCCGGGACTTGCGGACGCTGCCCCCCACATTCACCGCCGCCAACACCCGCCACCCCGATGCCGCCGACTGCGATCTGCTCGGCCAGTTGCTGTTCGCCGCGTATGCCGGCACTGCGGACGACGATGGCGAGGACGTGGACGTCTGGACCTCGCATGCCTACGACATCATCGGCGGGCAGTTTGGACCGTACGTTCCGGCGGCTTCATTCGTTACCCCGGTGGACGCGCCATACCATTGCGCGGCGCTGGTGGTAGATTGCGCGCCCGGCTGCGGCGTGCTGGGGCAGGTGGCGACACGTCCCGAGCAGGCCAATCGGGGCCAGGCTCGCCGGCTAATCGGTTATGCGCTGGCCGCACTGGCGGGCGCGGGCTACCACACCTGCTTCCTCGAAGTGACGCTCTCGAACGCCAATGCGATTCACCTCTACCGCTCGCTCGGCTTCGAGATCGTGGGCCCGGAGATCTTCTTCGGGTACAAGTGGCTGCAAAAGCAGAAGGACCATTCAATAGTCGAAGTGTAGGCTGAAAATCCGACGACGCGGGCGCTGGGCTTGTCGAAGCGCGCATGTCCCTGCCCTTCGACAAGCTCAGGGCACGATCGCATAGTGGACGTTTCGACTTACGCATCGCCTCGGTAAGTAGGTGCTTCGTATTGCGAAGTATTTGTAAAATCGCGGCGCTATCGCTAAAATACATTGGTTTGCCGTCGCTTTCCCGGGGGCAACATTGAACGGCACGATTGCGTTCACGTTTGCCCCTTTTTTCTGTCGATTGGCCATGCGTTTGCGTATCATGACGTACAACATCAAAGCGGGACGTTACCATCCCGATGGGCTGGAGGCCGCCGTGCGCGTGGTCAAGCGCCACGCGCCGGACATCCTGGCCCTGCAAGAAGTCGATGAGGGGATGCCGCGCACCAACGGCGTGGCGCAGACCGATTGGTTGGCGCGCCGCCTGCGCATGCGCGGGTTGTATGCGCCCGCGCTGGAGCGCGATGGCGGCCGCTACGGCATTGCGCTGTTGACGCGCCTGCCGGTGCAGGCGCACGAGCGCCGGTTGCTCTTCCGTCCGCAATACCCGGATACCGACCGCCGGCCGCGCCATGACAGCGAGCCGCGCGTGGCGTTGGCCGCCGTGCTGGACAGCGCAGCGGGCCCGCTGCGGGTCTTCGTCACCCATATCGGCCTGACGCCGGATCAGCGTTCCGTACAGGCGCGCGAGGTGGCGGCGTTCGCGGACGGCTGGGGCGGCCGCGCGCCCGCATTGATCGCCGGCGACTTCAACTGCGATCCTGATGCACCCGAACTGGAGGCGCTGCGCGCCGGCTACACGGACGCCTGCGCCCTGCGCGGCGTGAGCGGCGACGCGCGCTTTACGTTCCCGTCGGGTGCGCTCGGCGCGCGCGCGCCCGAAGGCTGGCGTGGCGCCATTGACACCGTCTGGGTATCGCCGGGCCTCACGGTTCACGCGGCGCGGGTCGCCGCCGATGAGTCGTGCGCCAGCGACCACCAGCCGGTCATCGTGGACTTCTCCATCGGGGCCTGACCGGCCCGGCCTCTCCGGACTTGCGCAGCGTGTCACTCCGAACCATGTTCAACTTCTCATCGGCGCCGCCGGATGCGACGCCGGTCCAGCGGCGCAACTTCATCAACGTGCAGGTGGACGCGGTCGGCGTCGGCCTGGCCAGCGCGGCAGCGCCGTTCCTGCCGGTGTTTCTGGCGCGCCTCGGCGCGAGCAACACCGAGGTTGGCCTGCTGACGGCCATGCCCGGCTTCACCGGATTGATCATCGCCATCGCCATCGGGCGCTTCCTGCAGGGACGCAAACAGATCGTGCCGTGGTTCAGCGGCGCGCGGCTGATTGTGCTCTCATCCTATGCGGCTACCGGCCTCGCGCCGTTCATCGTGCCGCGCCAGTACCTGGTCGTGTCGATCCTCGCCATCTGGGCGCTGGCGACCATCCCGCAGACGATGGTCAATGTGGCGTTCTCGGTGGTGATGAACGCGGTCGCCGGCCCCACGGGGCGCTATGACCTCATGAGCCGCCGCTGGTCGATCCTCGGTCTGACGACGGCGCTGACGGTCGTGATCGTCGGGCAGGTGCTGGACAGCATCGGCTTTCCGTTCAACTATCAGATCGTGTTTGTGGCGCTGTCGCTCGGCGGCCTGGTCAGCTACTATTTTTCGAGCCACATCAGCCTACCGGATGCCGAGCCACCGCCGCGCGTCGAGGGGCAGTCGGCGCGGGCGCGCGTCAAAGGCTACTTCGCGCTGATTCGCAGCGAACGCTCGTTTGTCGTCTTCGCGGCGAAACGGTTCGTCTTCCTGTCCGGCTCGCAGTTGGCCGTGCCGCTGTTCCCGCTATATTTTGTGCGCGAGGTACACGCCAGCGACGCCTGGATCGGCCTGATCAACACGGCGCAGTCCGCGATCATGATGGTCGGCTACTTCGTCTGGATGCGGCAGACGCGCACGCGCGGCACGCGCTTCGTGCTGGTTAGCACGACCATGGGCCTGTCACTCTACCCGCTGCTGACGGCGTTCACGCACCAGGTCGAGTGGATCGTGCTGTATGCCGCGCTGGCCGGTATCTTCCAGGCCGGCGTCGATCTGGTGCTGTTCGACGAGCTGATGAAGACGTTTCCCGCGAAATACAGCGCGACCTTCGTTTCGCTGGCGCAGAGCCTGCAAAACCTCTCCTCAATGCTTGCGCCGCTTGTCGGCACGCTGCTCTCCATGTATATCGGTATCAGCGGCGCGCTGGTGGTCTCGGCGGCGATTCGTCTGCTGGGCTGTGCGCTGTTCGCGTGGGGCGGGCCGGAGCCTAAGGCGGCCGCCGCGGGCGCTGCGCTGCCCGCCGAGACGCCGGACCGCTGAGCGGTGATCCTCGTCCGGAAAGTTGTCGCGACCATAGCGCGCGAGCATGGCGGCGGCCGCGAACTGTTCGTCTTCACACATGCGAACTGATGGGGGTATGATGCAAAACAGTCGGACCTGCCATATACCCGCGTCAGCGTTGGGGCGGCTCGCGAGCCGCCCGGTTCGCGGGCGCATCACGATGCGCCCCTACACGGATGCGCTCCGACAGCTTGTCGGTTCGCCTGATTTGACGATGTCTTGTTGACATTGGCCGGTTTGGCATGTGGAATTGGGGAGTTTCCTGGTCATGAGCTTTGAGTCCCTCGCGCCTCTGCGCTATCGCAATTTCCGGCTGATCTGGTCGGCGCAACTGATTTCGGCCGGCGGCATGCAGATGCAGCGCGCCGTCATCCTCTGGCATATCTATAAGCTAACCGACAACGTCTCGATGGCGGCGATCGCGCTTGGCCTGATTGCGCTCTTCCGCGCGCTGCCGGCGATCCTGTTCTCGATGATCGGCGGCGTCATCGCCGATGCGCGCGATCGCCGCCGGGTGCTGCTGATCACCCAGAGCGCCATGATGCTGATCGCGGCCGGACTCGCGCTGTCGACCTTCATGGGCGTCGTGTCGGTGCCGCTCATCTATCTCGCAGTCTTTCTGACCGGTGCGGCCGGCTCGTTCGATGGCCCGGCGCGCCAGTCGATGGTTGCCACGCTGGTACCGCCGCGCTACCTGGCCAACGCGTTCAGCCTCAACTCGGTCATGGCCGAGGTCGGCTACATCGCCGGCCCCGGCATCGGCGGCCTGCTGATCGGGCTGCTGGGCACTGAGGGCATCGCGTATATCTACGTGATCATCGCGGCGTCGTTCCTGGCGATCATCGTGGCGCTGACACTCATGGCGCCGCTACCAGTTGCGGCTGAGCCACTACGCTTTGGAGACGGGGCGGCCGGCGCGCGCCAGTTTGTCGCCGCGCTTGTCGAAGGCGTGCAGTTCATGCGCCGCTCGCCGGTGGTCATGTGGGCGATGCTGACCGACTTCTTCGCCAACTTCTTCGCTTCGGCCAACACGCTGATGCCGATCTTCGCGGACCAGTACCTGAAGGTGGGGCCGCAGGGTTACGGTCTGCTGCTGGCCGCGCCATCGATCGGCTCAATCAGCGCCGCCATCATTATGTCACTCCGCCCGGTGCGCCACAATCCGGGTCGCATCATCCTGGCCGGCGTCTTGCTGTTTGGCCTGGCGACGACATTGTTCGGCCTGTCGGTGTTGGTGGAGCCGTTGATGCGCGCGGTGGGCGGCCCGTTGGTCATCCTGGGCGTGCCGGTGGCCTTTGTGTTTGCGCTCGTGACGTTCGGGCTGACGGGCACCGGCGACACGATCAGCATGATCCTGCGGCAGACGGTGCGCCAGTTGGCGACGCCCGACCGGCTGCGTGGGCGCATGACGGCGATCAACACGATGTTTGCGATGGGCGGGCCGCAACTGGGCGACTTGGAAGCGGGCATCGTGGCCAGCCTGTGGGGCACGCCGTTCGCGATCGTCAGCGGCGGCATCGGCTGCCTGCTCGCTGTGCTGGTGGTGCTGCGCTGGGGCGGTCCGCTGGTGAATTACGACGGCGCGCATTTGCGCGCGCCGCACGCCGAGGACGCGCCGCCGCCCGCACCGGCGGCCGCTCCCGCCGGAGAGTAGCGAGGGATAATGACGATCCGGTGCATGACGTACAATATCCTAGACGGCGGCCGCGGGCGCGCGGACGCCATGCGGGCGGTGCTGGACGCCGCGCAGGCCGACATTGTGCTCTTGCAGGAAGTGGCCGAGGCCGAGGTCGTTACCCGCCTGGCGGCCGCACTGGGCTATGCCGGCTTCGTCGCGGAGGCGAACCAGCCACGGCACAAGATTGCGCTGTTATCACGCCTGCCGGTACTTCATCACGCGGCGGCGCACCCGTTCCCGCTGCGCAGCACGCTCCTCGAAGCACGACTCGTTCTACCAACGGGCGCGCCGTTGCATATTTTCGGCGTGCATCTGGTCGCGCCGTCGCACGTCGAACTGTTCGAGCGTTGGCGCATCCTTGAGCTGGGCGTAATTCTGCGCCGCGCGACGGTGGCCCCGAACGAGCTATGCCTGCTGGCCGGCGACTTCAATGCGATTGCACCCGGCGATCGCGTCGATCTAGCGCCGCTGCCGGGCTGGCTGCGCGCCGCGATCCGCCTGCAAGGGGGACGCGCGTCCACCGGCGCTATCGCGTCGCTGTGCGCGGCCGGCTGGCATGACGTGTACCGCGAACTGCACCCCGACGACGATGGATTTACTTTACCATCTGTCTGCCCCAATGCGCGGCTGGATTACGTGTTCGTAAACGATGCGCTGCGCGGGCGGCTCACTGCCTGCGATGTGCTCGATGCGCCGGAGGCCGTGCGCTCGGCGTCGGATCACTTGCCGGTGATCGCCGAGTTTGCCCTGTAAACTGGTACGCCAAAACCACCACAAAGTCACCAAGACACAAAGAAAACCTTTGTGCGTTTGTGTCTTGGTGTTGGATTGCTTGTGTTGAGTTCGATGTCAAAATCTGATTCCCTCGCCGCTCTGCGCATTCGCGACTTCCGCCTGCTCTGGACCGGCCAACTGATCTCGCAGATCGGCACGCAGATGCAGCGCGCGGCGATTCTGTGGCACGTGTACAAGCTGACCGGTGACGTGTCGCTGGCGGCCGTCGCGCTCGGTTTGATCGCTCTGTTCCGCGCCGCGCCGGTGATCATTTTCTCGATGATCGGCGGCGTGGTGGCCGACGCGCAGGACCGCCGCCGCGTGGTGCTGGCGACGCAGAGCACGATGGCGCTGACGGCGGCGCTGCTGGCGCTGAGCACCTTCAGCGGCCATGTATCGGTGCCGATCATCTACGCGGCGGTGTTCATGACGGCGGCGGCCGCCGCGTTCGACGGCCCGGCGCGCCAGTCGCTGGTCGTCAACATCGTGCCGCGCTCGGTGCTGCCTAATGCCTTCAGCCTGAACTCCATCATCGGGGAGGTGGGGCGCGTCGTCGGCCCCGGAGTCGGCGGTCTGCTGATCGGGCTGGCCGGCGACGGCATCGGCATCGTCTATGCGCTCAACGCGGCGTCGTTTGCGGCGGTGATCGCGGCGCTGCTCGTCATGAACCCGCCGCCCGCGCCCGCCGAAGCGGAGCCTTCGCCGCGCGCGGTCGGCACGCCGCGCGGCAAGCAGTTCTTCGTGGCACTGGCGGAGGGCTTCCGCTACCTGCGTTCCTCGCCGATCATCTACTCGGCGATGCTGATGGACTTCTTCGCCAGCTTCTTCGCCTCGGCCAACACGCTGATGCCGATCTTCGCCGACCAGATCCTGAAGGTCGGCCCGACCGGCTATGGCCTCCTGCTGGCCGCGCCGTCAATCGGCTCGATCGCCTCCGGCGTGTTTATGTCGTTCCGGCCGCAGTTCGAGCGGCCCGGCCGCATCATGCTGTCGGCCGTCGGTGTGTTCGGCCTGGCGACGACACTCTTCGGCCTGTCGGTGTTTGTCGAGCCGCTGGCGCGCGCACTCGGCTGGCCGCTCGCGATTGGCGGTATGTCGATCGCGATGATCTACGCGCTGCTGACGTTCGGCCTGACCGGCATGGGCGACACGATCAGCACGATCCTGCGCCAGACGATCCGCCAGATGGCGACGCCCGACCACCTGCGTGGGCGGCTCACGGCGATCAACGTCATGTTCGCGATGGGCGGGCCGCAGCTCGGCGACCTGGAAGCGGGCATTGTCGCGGGCTTGTGGGGCGCGCCGTTCGCGGTCATCAGCGGCGGGGTCGGCAGCCTGATCGCCGTGGTGCTGGCGGCGCGCTACGCGCGTGCGCTCGTGAACTACGACGGCGCGCACCTGCGCGAGCCACTTGCACCTGACGCGCTGCAGACAGGGCCGGCCGGCAAGTAGGGCGATACGAAAAGGCCGCGACCGTCGGTCGCGGAGGGCGCCCACCTCGCTTGCATTGTGACAACCACGTTGGCAGATCCGAGGTACGTGACTGATCATCGGAACCAGTATCAAACACCAGCGCTTGTACGCAAATGAGAGTGACTTGCTTAGCACGCTATTGGGGAATACAATCTTCAATGGGGAGCGTACAATTGAGGTCATGTTGCGTCTTTGCGATGGCGGAGGATAGTCGACTGACATCGAGAGGGTTTTGCAAGGGCGCTCTTCAATCCTTTATGCTCTCAGTCCAACTAGAAACAATGCAAGCGTCGCACATCCCAACGATGATCTGTTGGAAAGAGATAAGACCATGTTGGTGATAAATATATCGCGAACCCTGATGCACTATCTCGAAGCCAAATTCCAGTAAGCCACTGTGCCGCCATTCACAAGGATAGCCTCATGCCTAATAGAGCGACTGAAGAAATTATAAAGAACCAAGTATTCCTCGGATTGCCTTGGAAGAACGTCCGGCCTCACTATGAGAAAGCAATAGAGAAGCTTGAAAAGAAATACCCTCTCGCATTTACCATAGTGGGGAGAAGTGATTCTCAAAATGCAGACGACTTGTTAGAGGTGATCAAGGCGCGCATCCGTTCTTCCAGCTATGCTATCTTCGATGCCACGAGGGGAAACGCGAACGTGTCTCTGGAATTTGGGTACGCGGAAGCCTTGGACATTCCCAGGGTAATTTACTTGAGCGTTCACGGGGCAGCACATCAGCGGTCGACCGGCAGTATCATCTCGGATCTCAGCGGCAGGCGACGCGTTCAATACACCACTGAGCCAAACCTGATTTCTCAACTTGACGCATTTTGCCATGAACACGATTTCACCAAGCGATTCGAGAAAACCCTCACGGCGTCGTTCGGCAGCCTTAGACGAGGGAGGAAGAAGAGCTTACGAGCGCTTACGCTTAAGACTATTCACTATCTGACAGGCAAAGCACGTGTGCGAAGGGATGATCTGGTCCAGCATTTGGAGGCAATTGGCTACCCAGGGAAAGATATTGAGGCTGCGATAAAGAGCTTGCATAATCGCGAGCTGATCATCGTGGACAGGGGGACGCTACTCAACCGTAAGAATCGGATGACTGGTGCCGGCCTGACACCGAACCTACGTCTGGAGGACAAAATACACACAGGGCGCCGGATCAGCCCGGTGCCCTGTGCATGTGTCCGTGTGGCCGTCGCCTAGTTACGCCTCGATCGGCTTCTGGGTGCCGGCGCGCACGACCGCACTCAGCGCCTGGCGCTTCTGTTTCTCCCGACTTGTTTTCATTCGGCTCCCAGTAGGATTGCGTCCATGATACCTGACTGACAGTTGCTGGGACTTACCCTATCAAGCGACACGACCAGCGCCAAATGAACACCAACACGCGTCTCTCGCGTTTTCCGGTTTTGATTCTCTTTCTGACTTTGAGCGCGGTCGGAGGCGCGTGCGCTGCCGTAACCGGAAACGCGGATACGGCAGCATCGAGTGCAACTCCATTCCAGCGAACGCTCACTCCGAATCAGAGGACGACGATATCGCCTACGGCGACGCCAGTGCAAGACGTGGGGGTCGCATTCCGTTTGTCTGTGGGGAGCTTTCGGGTCTATCAAGTGACCCGCTATCAAGCGTACCCCATTCCGGAAACCATGACGGTAACCCGCGTGGTCACGGACACGGTTGTCAACGTCGAAACCATCGCGCCGTATGTCGTCGCGACTATTCATCGCAGCGAGCACGCTGAAACGGCGGTGGCCGTCCCCGCGAGCATGCTGGATATTTTGATGCCGGCCGGTTCGCGCAACTATTGGCTGATCGCGAAGGGGAACCGGTTGTATCGCCAGGACAACAAACTGGACCTGTCCGCGCTGGATGAAGCGCTGCTGGAATTAGTGTTCCCTCTCACTCTCGGGGCGCAGTGGTACCAAAGCGACCTACTGGCGAAAAGCAACCCCACACCCCGGGCCGACGCATACATGCTGCGCAAAGTAACGGACGTCGGCGCGGTTACCGTGCCGGCCGGCCATTTTGATAGTTGCTACTTCCTGCAAGAAGAGTGGGCGGGTACAACTTTCGAGAATTGGTATTGCCCGGCAGTCGGATGGGTGGACCGAAAAGCCGATCATCACGGGACGCCGGAAGGTTGGCGCGAGGTTCTCATTCACTATCAAATGAACAGGTAGCCGACGCAACATGCGAACGGCGAAGTCGGTCCGACTCCAGGCTCAACGCGTAATGAGCATGATCGGAAAGTCGTAAACAAAAAGACCTCGCGGGTTTCCAAAACCCGTGGGGTCTTTGGTTGCTAAACGCACCTACGCGTCGATCGGTTTCTGCGTGTCGGCGCGCTCCATAACGGCTACCGGCGCCTTCTTCGTCATGATCAGCCCGTCCTCGCCGGCATCCACCAGCACGCGGTCGCCTGCCTTGAACACGCCGGACAACAGCTTGCTGGAGAGCGGCGTTTCGATTCACGCATAAGAAACTAAGGCGGTTTCACCGTTGGCAACGGGAGTGGCGGAGTAATGCCTGGCAAAGGCAGTGTCGGCACAATCACGGTCGGCACAACTGTTGGCAAATGGATCGTAGGCGGCAGTGGGATAGCGGCCGGCGGGGTTGGCGTCTTCACAGGCAGGGTCGGCACACTCACGGTTGGTGCAACCGTCGGCACAGGTATCCCGGGCGGCAGTGGGAGGGATGCCGGCGGGGTTGGCGTCTGCACCGGCAGCGTGCGCTCAGGCAGGGTCGGGCTTACGGTTGGCCCGGGCGGCGTGAGGCCGGGCGCGGGTGTTTTCGGCGCAGTGGCGGGTTGAGTGACCGGCTGCCCGGTCGGTTCAGGCGTAGGAAACGTCAGGAGTCGCTCACTCGCAGCTTGTGACAGGGTCAGTGCGCGCCGGATCGCGCTTGCTGAGGGCGCCGGGACCTGCTCTGCCAGCGCGCGCAAATGCGCTTGCTGGCGAGCCAAGCGGTCGTGCAGCGCTTGCGCCAGCAGACGAGATTCCTGCCCGGGTCGAGATTCGAGGGCCGCAATGGCCTCGTTCACGGCGTTCCCGTATTCGCTGACCGCTTGTTCGGCCAACTGGGTTTGTCCCGTCGTTGCGAGCGTCTCTGCCTCGCTCAAGCGTCGGTCAGCCCGAGCCATGAGAATGCGCGTCCGGCTCGCGGGGTCGTTGGGCAGGGCGAGTTCAATGCGCTCGGCTGCCCGTTTGACGGGATACAGTGCATCGCCCGGCAAACTCAATTCTGCGGCGTATGTGGTGGCGCTCAACAACAACAGCGCCGCTGCCACTATCGCCGTCGCCCACCTGTAACGTGGTTTGGCCAGTTCCATCATCGCCGCGTTCACGTGCGCGATCAACCCTGCACGCGGCGCCGGGAGATTCTGAATCCGCCCGCGCAGTTCCGCCTTGAACGCAGCGCGCGCCGTTACGTCCGGGACCGTCTCAATGGCCTGCGCCACTGCCAAGAGCGCCTCGAGCGCTTCGGCCTGTGCCGGATATTTCGCCAGGCAGTCTCGCACCGTCGATTGGCCGGAGCGAATAGCCTCTAAACAATCTTCCAGAATCACGTCCATCTAATGCCGGTCCTGTTCGGGCTGGCGGAGGAGACGTTGCAGCGCGTTCAATGCACGAAATTGCAAAGCCCGTACTGCTCCCTTGTCTTTTCCCAAGATTTCTCCCACCTGCTCCGTGCCGTATCCCTCCAGGAATTTCAAAATGATCACCTGTTGCTGATCATCGGTCAAGCGCGCGATGGCTCTTTGGAGCCTTTCACGCGTGAGATGCAGTTCCGCCCAGTCGTCAAAGCTCGGCATGCGTTCGTCGGCAAGCGGCAATTCGTCAAGGGGCGCTTCGGCGCGTCGCGTTCGATAATGATCCACGATGAGATTGTGCGCGATGCGATACAGCCACGCGGCAAAGGGCCGCTCGGTCGGTTGGTAGTCGCCGATGCGCTCCCATGCCTTGAGAAATACCTGCGAGGTTAAATCCTCGGCGACGGGAACTAACCCGACCTTATAGTAGACGTACTTGAAGATTCGGTCGATGTAGAGGTCGTACAGTTCGGCGAATGCGTCGGCGTCCCGCCGGACCGCGCGCCGGACCAACGCGCGCTCGTAGTCTACCATCCCGACTGCACCCCGTGAATGTACGACATCGTCCATCCCCTATAACGAATCTGCATGGATTTTGTTACGGCCAGCGGCTCACATATTAAACTGCTACTTTTCGCTTTGTCAAAGGCACGAGCATTGAGATCATGCCTCGGGCATCTTTTTTGCTCGCCCGTAACATTTCCCCTCCCCGTTCGTTGTCATATATGAAGCAGTCTAAATTCCTGTCAGGAGGGAGTTCCATGATAACTGTGCGAATCCTCGTGTCGGTTGTGTTGATGGCTGGCGCAAGCATGTTCGCGCCGTCGGTCCAATCGTTCGTCGCCAACGTAGCGACCGACGTGAGCCAGCGCGTGACGACGGAAGTGAAGTTGCCCGGCGTTTCCGCGAATGCGGACACGCTCGTGAACGCTAACACGGAGGCGCAGGGGGCCGTCCGGGCGAACACACAGGCGCAGACCGGCGCAAATGTGCAACCCCAAACGAATGCGAACGCGCGAACCAGCGGGAGCGTGAACACGCCAGCGCAAGCGAACGCCAACGTCCAGGCGCAAGCGAACACGAACGCACCAGCCCAAGCGAACGTGAGTCCGAACGCGCAGACGAAGGCGAACGCCAACGCGCAAGCAAACGCCAACGTCCAGGCGCAAGCGAACGTGAGTCCGAACGCACAGACGAAGGCGAACGTCAACGCGCCAGTGAATTCCGAGGTGGAAGCGAACGCTAAGGTTGCGGCAGCCATCGCCGCGCACTTCAACGTCGCGGCGTCCGAGGTCCTGGAAATGCACGCTGCCGGTCTGGGCTATGGCGAGATCGTCAAAATCCATGCGCTCGCCAAAGCATCTGGCAAATCCGCTGCAGCAATCAAGGCGATGCACGCGTCCGGCATGGGCTGGGCGGAAATCGCGCTGGCGCTGAAAGTCCCTCTGCAGAATCTGGACGTGAACCTGGGTGGGATCGTTTCGACCACGTTGCCATAGCCCTGTTGCCGGCAAAAGGCACGCAGAAAAAGAGAGACCTCTGTCGACAGAGGTCTCTCGCTTTCCTCCAGCGACGCCCGACCACCTGCGCGGGCGGCTCACGGCGATCAACGTCATGTTCGCGATGGGCGGGCCGCAGCTTGGCGACCTCGAAGCGGGCATCGTGGCGGGGTCGGCAGCCTCATCGCCGTGGTGCTGGCGGCGCGCTACGCGCGTGCGCTCGTGAACTACGACGGGGCGCACCTGCGACTAGCGACTAGCAACTAGCTGCTAGCAACTAGCGACTAGTTATGAGTTTGTGCCAGTTTGTGCCACTTCTATTGACTCCCCCCCCATTCGTGGTATGGTGTAGCCAGATCGTTGCTGACAATGATGCCTCGCGGTAAGTAGCGTGTACAAGGAGGCCATCATGCGCGCTTTACCCCGTTCCACCCGTACCTGGTTGCCGGTCGTTGCGCTCGTCGTGTTGTTTGCGCTGGTCGGTGCGTTCGTAGTTAGCGTGCTGCCCGGCGGCGGCTCAGCCCCCGGCGCGCCCCCTTCTGTCATAGCCACGCGCATCGCCATCGTGACCGGTACAGCCACGTCGATCACGGCGACGGTTGCGCTCACCCCAACCGCGACAGCGACTCTAACCGTGGCGCCGGTTGTCAGCACAACGGCGACGGCCACGCCCAAACCGACGGCAACCACGGCACCGACGGCCACCGCCACGATTGCAGCCAACCCAGTATTGACCACCACCCGGTCTGCTACGGCGGACTGGAAGGTGTACGAGAATCCCGAGCATGCATTCCGCGTCAAATACCCCCCTCAATTCGCATATAGCATCCGCACGCCTCCGCTCGGTCCTGAGATATTGTACTACATGAGCTTCTACGACGGCTCGAAATACCAGTCGCCATTTTCGGGTCAAGCGCCAGCGATTAATCTTGCTGTCCTGGCTAATCCGCAGAAATTCGCGGGGGACGACTGGGCCAAGGCGCATCTCTTCACGACGCCGAACTCCGTACAATACACTTTTCAGTTCGAATCATATCAGATCGCTCGCACATTTTCTGTCAGCGGCATTCAATCTACCAGACTCACTGCCGTCTCAGGCGAAGGAATCACAGGTCATGTGATCTTAATTCCTTTGCTCAGCGAGTCGAAGATGATCTACCTCTCTTACTTTATGGATCCTCCCGCCCTCGAACCTCTGTTTGACGCGATAACATTGACGCTGGAACGTACTCGCTGAAGCTTGAAATGGACTTCACACAAGGAGGTGCCTCCTCATGCGACGAGCCTCTAATCCCTTCGCGCTGCGACTATGCATTGCGATGCTTGGAATTCTTGTTACATTGGGCGCGCCGAAACAGGCTATAGCATCAGATCCGCCCGGTTACATGTTGCCGTGGACCGCCGAGCAATGGAAAACCGTGACACAAGGCTGGAATACGGGCACCCATACGGGAACCAACCATCAATATGCCTACGATTTCTACTTGACCGAGAATATCTCGGTGCGGACGGCGCGGGCCGGCACCGTGGCTTGGATTAAGGACACCGAGACTACCTGTCTTAATGATCCGTATGCCACTGGAAATGGCGTTGTCATTAATCATGACGACGGCACAGCGACGTTGTACATGCACCTGGCGCCGAAGCAGAACGGCCAGCCCTATGGCGTACTCGTCGTTGGGGGAAACAAGGTGCATCAGGGCGCGATGGTCGGCCGCAGCGGTAACACGGGCTACGTCTCACCTTGTTATCCGGACGGGACAGGCGGCTACCATCTGCACTTCAACCATCAAAGCCAGGGCGGTCAGCCATGGACTACATCGCAAGCGGTGTATTTTGAGGAGTATCCGGGGTGGATACTGAACGCCGGCAGTTCCTACTTGTCCCGAGATTATGATCATGTCGTGATGGTAGCCGACGCGCCATTGCCCGGTGCCTATACAGGGCAACTGCTGCACCTGCGCCCGCAATCTCGCGGCGATGATTTCCGCATCTACCCGATCAGCGGCGGCCCAAGCCCATGGGATGGCTGGAACGACGACCCCAGCGCTGTGCATGTGCCGCACGGAGTCAACGTCACGCTCTATGCCGACATCAACTACGGCGGCTATGCCGAGAACTTTTCCACGACCGACAAATGGCTGCCCGATAATCCGGTTGGCAACGACAACGTCTCTTCGATGCGCTATGATGGCGTGTGGCTATTCCAGCACCTCAATTACAATGCGGACGTCAACTACGAGGCGAAAGCCGAGTTCTTTACCGGCTATGCCGACTACCTGCCCAACAACTACATCGGGAACGATTCCGCTACGTCGCTGACCGTTGGTCACAACTGGCAGGTGACGCTATACCAACATGCGTGGGGTACTGGTAATCAACTCGTCCTGGGTGAGGGCAACTACCCCGACCTGCGTCAGCACTATTGCGGTTGCGGCGGGGATGGTACCTGGAATGATCAGGCGTCATCCATCCGGGCGGCTCGTGTCGGACCGTAGACCAGAACCATCCCAAGATGATGCGTGGGCAAGTGCCAATAGCACATTCCTAAAGTGACTCGTTGGCGCTGGTCTCCGTTGACCGAGAAATATAGAGACCCCACGGGTGTCCAAAACCCGTGGGGTCTTTGGTTGCTAAACGCACCTACGCGTCGATCGGCTTCTGCGTGCTGGCGGTTTCCATAACCACCGCCGGCGCCTGCTTCGTCATGGTCAGGCCGTCCTCGCTGGCGTCCACCACCACATGGTCGCCTGCCTTGAACACGCCCGAGAGCAACTTGCTGGACAGCGGCGTCTCCAGCGCGCGTTGGATCAGCCGCTTCAGCGGCCGCGCCCCGTACTGCTGGTCGTAGCCGTTCTTGCCTAGCCACTGCCGGGCTGCCTTGGTCAGTTCCAGCGACAGGCCGTGCTCGACGATCCGCTTGGCGACTTCCTTGACCTCGAGGTCGACGATCCGCACGATATGTTCCGGCGTGAGCGCGTGGAAGATGACGATCTCATCGATCCGGTTCAGGAACTCGGGCCGGAACGTCTTCTTGAGCTCGTCGGTCATCTTCTCGCGGAAGTGCGCGTCGGCGACCTGCGCGTCCGCGGTGCGGAAGCCGAGCGCGCCGCCCTTGCTGACCGTCTGCGTGCCGACGTTGGACGTCATGATGATGAGCGTGTTGCGGAAGTCCACCGTCCGACCGTGCCCGTCGGTCAGCCGCCCGTCGTCGAGGATCTGCAGCAGCGTGTTCCAGACCTCCGGGTGCGCCTTCTCGATCTCGTCGAACAGCACGACCTGATACGGTCGCCGCCGCACCGCCTCGGTCAGTTGCCCGCCCTCGCCGTAGCCGACGTAGCCAGGAGGCGCGCCGACCAAGCGGCTGACGGTGTGCATCTCCTGGTACTCGCTCATGTCGACGCGCACCATCGCGTCCTGGTCGTCGAACATGTACTCCGCGAGCGCTTTGGCCAGTTGCGTCTTGCCGACGCCGGTCGTGCCGAGGAACATGAACGAACCGATCGGCCGGCGTGGGTCCTTCATGCCGGCGCGCCCACGGCGGATGGCGTCGGAGACGAGCCGCACCGCCTCGTCCTGCCCGACGAGTCGCTGGTGCAGGCCGTCCTCCATGTGCAGCAGCCGGTCGGCTTCTGTCTCCAGCATGCGCTTGACCGGCACGCCGGTCCACGACGCGACGATCTCGGCGATGTCCTCGCCGTCCACGATCTCGTCGAGCCCGCGCTCGCGGCGGAACGCGCCCGCCTTCTGGTTAAATTCGGCTTCCAGCTTGATCCGGTCGGCTTTGACGCGCGCGGCGTGCTCGTACTCGGTCTTTTGCGCGGCCTGCTCTTCTTCGGCCAGCAGCGTCTGGATGCGCGCGCGCTGCTCGCGCAGATCGTGCGGCAGGTCGAAGATGTCGATGCGCAGCTTGGCCGCCGCCTCGTCCATCAGGTCGATCGCCTTGTCGGGCAGCGAGCGCTCGGTGACGTAGCGGTGCGACAGCCGCGCGGCCGCGTCGAGCGCGCTGTCGTCGATCTTGATCTGGTGGTGCTGCTCGTAGCGCGGACGCAGCACGCGCAGCATCTGCACCGTGTCGTCGACCGACGGCTCCTCGACGTAGATCGGCGCGAAGCGGCGCTCCAGCGCGCGGTCGTTCTCGATGTGGTTGCGGTACTCGTCGGCTGTGCTCGCGCCGACGCACTGCAATTCGCCGCGCGCCAGCGCCGGCTTCATCATGTTGCTGGCGTCGAGCGAGCCCTGCGCCGCGCCGGCGCCGACGACGTTGTGCAACTCGTCGATGAACAGGATAATCTCGCCGTTGGCGGCGCGTGTCTCGTCCAGCACGGCCTTCAGCCGCTCCTCGAACTCGCCGCGGAAGCGCGAGCCGGCCACCATGCCGCCGAGGTCGAGCTCGATCAGGCGCTTGTTCGTCAGGTTGTCGGGCACGTCGCCGCTGACGATGCGCTGGGCCAGCCCCTCGACGATCGCCGTCTTGCCGACGCCCGCCTCGCCGATCAGCACCGGGTTGTTCTTGGTGCGGCGCGCCAGCACGCGCATGACGCGCATGATCTCCTCGTCGCGCCCGATGATCGGGTCGAGCTTGCCCGCCCGGGCCAGCGCGGTCAGGTCGCGCCCGAACTTCTCCAGGCTGCGGTACTTCGTCTCGGCGTGCGGGTCGGTGATTTTCTGGCCGCCGCGCACCTGCTGGATGGCGCTGAGCGCGCGGTCCTTGCTGATCGCCGACTCGCGCAGGATGCCGGCCGCGGCGCCGTCGCGCTCGCCGACGATGGCGAGGAAGATGTGCTCGGTCGAGATGAACTCGTCGCCCATCCGGCGCGCTTCCTCTTCCGCGCCGTCCATCACACGCTTCAGGCGCGGCGTGACGAAGATCTGTGCCTGGCCGAACGACGATGACGGTGTGAAATAGGTCTTGGCCGTCGCCTGCAGCGCGTCGTCGATGCGCCGCCGAATGTACTCGCCATCGGCCTGCAGGATATTGACGACCTGCGTAATCACGCCTTCCGGCTGCTCCAGCAGCGCGAGCAACAGGTGCTCCACATCCAACTGGCTGTGCTTATAGCGCACCAGAATCTCTTGCGCGCGGGCAATCGCGTCCTGCGCGCGCTCCGTGTACCGGTCAAATCGCATCATAATGCATGCCTCTTTCCGTTTCCTCCCAGGGTCTTTTCAAAGTCGGATTTGCCCTCTCCCTAACCCTCTCCCGCGACGCAAAAGCGGCGTCGCAGGCGAGGGAATGGACGTCTTCCCCTGTTCGCTGCCGTTGCGAACGGGGGAAGGCAGGGATGGGGGCAGCGCAGGCCTGGACTTTGGAAAAACCCTGCGTTTCCTCCCCGATAACCAAAACGCCGGCGCAGACGAGCTGTACCGGCGTCACTTGCTGTCTTGGCATTTATTATACGACAGCAACAATCAGAATTTCGTTAGAACCCGCCTGACCAACCGGGTAGTTTGGGCGCCCTTCGACCCCGTCTGCTCAGTGCGTTGGCTGAGCTAGTCGAAGCCATCCACCCTTCGACCGTTCGACCCCGTCTGCGCGGGGCGGTACGGCAGGCTCAGGGTGCGTGCCTTACCAGTTCAGCCGTCGTACCGGCGTAACCTCCACCACCACGGTGTACGTCTTGTCGGTGCGCACATCCCAGTCGTATTTGGTCTTAAACTGGTCGATGACCATGGCCGGCGTCGCATCCAACTCAAGTACCTGCGCCGTGCCCTCCAGGATGACTGGCGCGGAGCCGTCTTCCAGCGCCAGCGACACGCGCGAGTTCTTGCGGATGTTGCGCACCTTGACGCTGTCCGGCGCGGTGCAGAGGTAGATGCGGCCGTCGTGCGCGATGAACCAGATCGGAACCAGGTGCGGCGCGCCGCCGGGCCGCACGCTCGTCAGCCAGATGTTGCGCTCTTCGCGCAGTTTCTTGTCGATTTCGTCAGATGTCAGGGGCATGGGGGCGATTATACCATTGATATGCCATTGACCTTACCGGTCTTCAAGACCTACAGCAGTTCTCATTTTGACGTCTTGCCAGCAGGTTGCCCCCCTCATCCCCTGGCCCCTTCTCCCCCGCGCGCGCGG
>JACRMK010000074.1 GCA_016235055.1 Chloroflexota bacterium
CGCGGCGGCGCAGCCGCCGCGCACCTCCCCTAAGAATCTCGCCCCCTCCCAACGAAGTTGGGAGGGGGTCGGGGGGAGGGCAGCGCCACTTTTTCGGCGGGCCAGCTTGCGTGACAAGCGCCTGAGAGCCAGCGCATCGCGAGCGGCATTGGAAAGTACCGGTACAAAGCCAAATTGAGAATTGCTGGAGTGGGCGATTTGGTTTTGACAACCGGCTGTCCCTGGGACTATAATGCGCGGCAACCCACAGCCAACCCATCTACGCGACGCGCGGCGTCCACGCAGACGCCGTAAGGACGGTTCGTATGTAGTTGCTCGGACACCGCGCCATGCCTCCCGGAGGCATAGGGCGCTTTTTTGTTTCTGCGGCCCACCCCATACCCACTATCGCGAAAGGACGGTGCCCAATGATCAACCCGAACCTCTCCCCGTTCACACACGTTGCTCCGCCAGTCCGGAGCGAGGCCCGATCGGCCTTCTGGACCTTGATGATCGGGTGGATCGTCGCCTCCCTTGTTGGTTTCGCCGCCGGTGTGCTCTTGCTGTCCATGCCCGACAATCGCCTGACCAGCGATCTGGGATCGCGGGCGGTGGGCCAACTGCTACTGCTGCTCGGGCTGCCATCCAGCATCGCGCAATGGTGGGTGCTGCGTCATCATGTGCGCAACGCGTCGTTCTGGATCCTGGCGACCCTCGGCGGCAGCGTGGTAGCGATTGCCGTGGCGGCCGTGTTCCCGCCATATACTGAGCCGCCGGCCGTCATACTGATCCCGATCTTCGTATCCGTGGCGCAGACGCTTGCGCTCTGGCACTTCGTGGGGCGACCAACGTCCGCGGTACTCGGCTGGGTCATCATGAGCCCGCTGATTACCGGCGCGAGTTGGGGCGCCGGGCTGTTGCTCATGTTCATGACCGCCAATTTCACGGTAGTGTATATGAGACCGTGGTATGACGTGCTGGGCGGTTTCACCATCTTTATCGGCCTGCCCATTGCCGTGCTAACCGGCCTCTATCTTGTGCGCGTATTCCGCGATATCCGCGCCTGAGCGTGCGTGACGCCGTCGGTCGCACACTAACGTGCCGCCCCTTGGCGCCAATCCCGGCTGAAATGGAGGCGCGACACGCTGACTGCGCCTCCGCAACACGGCTGGCATCGCGCTGAGGCCCATCCAACGTCGCCGGACACCCAACGCGAACGTGCCCCGAGTCTGTCGGAGGAATGAAGAAACGGGCGCATACGTGTTGGTCCTGTTGCCTGCCGCTGCGCACGCCGGACTGTGCCACAAATTGGCATATTGGGGGTTGCCCATTAATGCGATCTGTAATCTACGTATGCGATACTGCGACAGAGTGAAGGGCAACCTTCGCTTCCAGTTGCCCAGGCAATGCACCTTACGTCGTTCACACATCGCACTCGTCAACATTGCGCAACTGTGACAAGTAAGGAACCCGGTCCCGCCAGATCGGGTTTCTTATTTTGTCGACAGCGGCGGAAACTACGGCGGAGCCTATGTGTGCTCGCCTCCGCGTTGACGCGGACATGAGGTCGTCGGCTGAGCGTGTCGAAGCCGTCGTTTGCCCGTCTCCACGCGGATGCCGCGCGCGAACTCTGGCCCGTCAGAACCTTGACTTTACGCGATCGAAGCGTGCCGACCAGCCGCCAACGCGAACGATTGGCGGGCGTCCCGGGCGCGGGCAAACTCCGGCACAGCAATTCTCATTTTGGAGCCGGCCGCCAGGTTGCCTGCACCTCCCCGTAGAATCTCGCCCCCTCCCAACGAAGTTGGGAGGGGGTCGGGGGGAGGGCAACGCCGCTTTCTTGGCGAGCCAGCATGCGTGACAAGCACCAGGGGGGCCAGTTCATAGCACGCCGGCAATGGAAAGTACCCGCCCAAGGCCAAAATGAGAATTGCTGACTCCGGCATGTTGTGTTTGACACGGTGCGAAAGCTCTGATATACTGCCGAACAATTCACGGACATAAGCAGCTATGCATCTTCCAGCTTCCGTAGTTCTCATTGGCCTGGTTCTTATCCAGCTTCTTGGCATTGTCGTCATTGCCAAGAAGCCACTAGCCGTTGGGGAGCTGGCGAGCGCGCCGTGTGCGCGCTAAATGCAACACGAGCCGAACACTTTCAGCCGCCTCCCGACACGGGGGGCGGTTTTGTTTTGCCGACTGCGCCGGCGCGATGCGTCGCAGCCGGCAATCACACTAACGCGGGAGACAATATGAGTGCATCCAATTCGTCGGAGTCCGATCGGTCTGGGCGCCGCGGGAAGCGCATGAAAGGCTCGGAAGCGCTGGTGCGCTGCCTGGAGCGCGAGGAAGTCGAGTATGTATTCGGCTACCCGGGCGGCGCGTCGCTGCCGATCTACGACGCCATGTACGACGCCGAGATCAAACACATTCTCGTCCGGCACGAGCAGGTCGCCGGCCACGCGGCATCGGGGTACGCGCGGGCGACGGGCAAGGTCGGCGTCTGCTCCGCGACCTCCGGCCCCGGCGCCACCAACCTGGTCACGGCGTTGACCGATGCATTCATGGACTCTACGGCACTGGTCGCGCTGACGTCGCAGGTGGCCACTCCCGTGATTGGCCGCGATGCGTTCCAGGAGTGCGATACCGTCGGCATCACCATGCCGATCACGAAGCACAACACGCTGGTGACCGACGCGCGCAACCTGTCGTATGCCGTGACGGAAGCGTTCTACCTCGCCCGCACGGGCCGGCCAGGCCCCACGCTGGTTGATATTCCCCGCGATGTTTCCCAGGCTGAGATTGATTTTGTCGAGCCCGGCCCCATTTCGTTCAAGGGCTACCGTCCGCGCTATGAGCCGGACCCGGCGCAGGTTGCGGCCGCCGCGCAGGCGATCATGCGCGCGGAGAAACCGCTGCTGTATGTGGGCGGTGGCGTCATCAGTTCCGGCGCGTGGCGCGAACTACGCGCGCTTGCCGAGAAGACGAATATCCCGGTCGCCTGGACGCTAATGGGCAAGGGCGCGTTCGACGAGACGCACCCGCTGGCGGTTGGCATGCTCGGCATGCACGGCCCGGCCTATGCCAACTACGCCATTCATAACTGCGACCTGATGATTACAGTCGGGGCCCGCTTTGACGACCGCGTGACGGGCAAGCTGTCCGCCTTCGCGCCGTATGCCAAGGTGGTGCATCTGGACATCGACGCGGCCGAGTTGAGCAAGAACCGCAAGGCCGACTACCCGGTTCTGGGCGATGCCAAGGCGAGCCTGACCAAGCTGGTTGAGCAGGTCAGCCCCTGTGCGATTGAGCCGTGGCGCCGGCAAATCAAGGAGTGGATGGAAAAGTACCCGCTGCGCTACACACAGGGGGATACGGAGATCTCGCCGCAGTTCGCCGTCGACCGCATCTACCAGTTGACGAAGGACCGCGACCCGATCGTCACGACCGATGTGGGCCAGCACCAGATGTGGGCCGCGCAACTGATCAAGACGCGCCTGCCCAACCGCTTCATCTCGTCGGGCGGCCTCGGCACGATGGGCTACGGCGTGCCGGCCGCGCTCGGCGCGCAGTTCGGGCGGCCGCAGGACCTGGTGCTGACGATCTGCGGCGATGGCGGCTTCCAGATGACGGTGCAGGCGCTGACAACCGGCCTGGAGTTCAAGCAGCCGTTCAAGGTCTTCATCCTCAACAACGGCTACCTGGGCATGGTGCGGCAGTGGCAGGATCTGTTCTACAAGCACCGATACTCCGAAGTGGATCTGCGTGGCGGCAATCCCGATTTCGCCCGGCTCGCCGAGGCGTATGGCTGCCACGGTATCAAGGTCACGCGCCCGGACTTGCTCGACACGGCGATCAAGCGCTCGCTGGAACTCAATGACAAGCCGGTTGTCGTCGAAATCGCCGTGACGGCGGAAGAAAACGTCTACCCGATGATCCCGTCGGGCATGACCGTCCACGACATGATCATCGAAGGGCCGCAGCGCTAGCCGCGCGCCGCCCAGGGGAAACACATGAAACACACACTTGTCGCACTCGTCGAAAACAAGCCGGGCGTGCTGATGCGCGTGGCGGGCATGTTCCGCCGCCGCAACTTCAATATTGAAAGCCTGACCGTCGGGCACACCGAGACGCCGGAACTGTCGCGCATGACGATCGTCGTCGAGGGGCAGCAGTCCGACCTCGCGCAGGTCGAGCGCAACCTCGGCAAGATGGTGGACGTGGTCGGGCTTAACGACTTGACACACCAGCCGATCGTCGCGCGCGATCTGGCGTTGATCAAGGTGCGTGCCGACGGCGTCCGGCGCAGCGAAATCATGCAGATCGTCGATATCTTTCACGGCAAGATCGTCGATGTGACGCACGACGCCGTAATCATCGAGATTGCGGCCACCGAGCAGAAGGTCGACTCGCTGGTCGAGTTGTGCAAGCCTTTTGGCATTATCGAGATGGTGCGCACCGGCCGCGTCGCCATGCTGCGCGGCCACCAGAACGGCAACGGAAATGGCGAAGAGCACGAATAACCGCTCCGCCGGAAAACTTCACCCCATCCAACTTAGAGGAGAATTTGCACCGATGGCAAACATCTACAGTGACAAGGACGCCGATCTTTCGCTGCTGAACGGCAAGACAGTCGCGATCATTGGCTACGGCTCGCAGGGTCATGCCCACGCGCTCAACCTGCGCGACAGCGGCGTGAAGGTGGTGGTCGGGCTGCACGAAACGAGCACGTCGCGCGCCAAGGCGCTGGCTGAGGGATTGCGTGTGCTCTCCGTGGCCGACGCGGCGAAGGAAGCCGACGTGGTCATGATGCTGGTGCCGGACCCGTACGCGCCGAAGATCTACAAGGATTCGGTCGAGCCGTACATGACGCCGGGCAAGACGCTGATGTTCGCGCACGGCTTCAACATCCGCTTCGGGCAGATCGTTCCCTCGAAAGATGTGGACGTGAGCATGATCGCGCCGAAGGCGCCGGGCCACCGCATGCGCGAAGTGTTCCAGGCCGGGCAGGGCGTGCCGGCGCTCGTCGCCGTGCACCAGGACGCCAGCGGCAAAGCCAAGGCGAACGCGCTGGCGTACGCCAAGGGCGTCGGTTCCACGCGCGCGGCGGTCATCGAGACCACGTTCACCGAGGAAACCGAGACCGACTTGTTCGGCGAGCAGTCCGTGTTGTGCGGCGGCGTGAGCGAGTTGATTAAGGCTGGGTTCGACACGCTGGTCGAGGCCGGCTACCAGCCGGAGATCGCCTACTTCGAGTGCCTGCATGAGGTGAAGCTGATCGTGGACTTGATGTACCAGGGCGGCCTCTCGTACATGCGCTATTCGGTGAGCGACACGGCCGAGTACGGCGACTACGTCAGCGGCAAGCGCGTGATCAGCGATACCGTCAAGGCCGAGATGAAGAAGATCCTGGCCGACATCCAGAGCGGCGCCTTCGCCGAGCAGTGGATCGACGAGAACCAGCAGGGCCGCCCGACGTTCTACAATATGCGCAAGGCGGCGCAGGGCTCGAAGCTCGAGACGACCGGCAAGCAGTTGCGCCAGATGATGCAGTGGCTAAACCCGAAGGAAGCGCCGGCCGACTAACAGTAGACAGTAGTCAGATGCCAGTAGCCTGACCACACAGAACAGTCAACAGTGAACAGTGAACGGTGAGTGGCGAACGGCGAGCGGTGAGCAACAAGACGATGAGGCCTCTATCGTCAACTGTTCACCGTTCACTGTTCACTTCTTGCCGTACACCGGTAACGAGCGGGTGATGCACCAGGAGAGACCATGGACCGCGTACTGATTTTTGACACGACGCTGCGCGACGGCGAGCAATCGCCCGGTTTTTCGATGAACACCAAAGAGAAGTTGGAAATGGCCAAGCAACTGGCCGCGCTCAAGGTGGACGTCATCGAGGCGGGCTTCCCGATCTCCTCGCCGGGCGACCTTGACGCCGTGCAGACGATCGCGCGCGAAGTGCGCGGCCCCATCATCGCGGCGCTGGCGCGGGCGAACAAGTTGGATGTCAATGCGGCGTGGCAGGGGGTCAAGGAGGCGCTGAACCCGCGCATTCACACCTTCATCGCCACGTCCGAAATCCACATGAAGCACAAGCTGCGCATCACGCCGAATGAAGTGCTGGAAGCGACGGGCGAGGCGGTGTCTTTGGCGCGCAGCTATTGTGCCGATGTGGAGTTCTCCGCCGAAGACGCGACGCGCTCCGACCCGGAGTTCCTGGCGCGCGTGATCGAGGTGGCGATCCAGGCGGGCGCGCGGACGATCAACCTGCCCGACACGGTCGGCTACACGACGCCCTCCGAATACTCCGCGCTGCTGCGCAATCTCAAGGAGCGCGTGCCGGCGCTGAACAACGTGATCATGTCGGTGCACTGCCACAACGACCTTGGCCTGGCGGTGGCGAACTCGCTGGCGGGCGTCGAAGCGGGCGCGCGGCAGATCGAGTGCACGATCAACGGCATCGGCGAGCGCGCCGGCAACGCGTCGCTCGAAGAGGTTGTGATGGCGCTGCAGACGCGCAAGAACTTCTACGCGTTCGACGCGAGCATCGACACCAAATACATCTACCCCACGTCGCGCCTGCTGGCCAATATCACCGGTATTAAAGTGCAGCCGAACAAGGCGATTGTCGGCGCCAACGCGTTCGCGCACGAGGCGGGCATTCACCAGGACGGCGTCCTGAAGAACCCGCTGACGTACGAGATCATGAAGCCGGATACGATCGGCCTGCCGGAGAACCAACTGGTGCTCGGCAAGCACTCGGGACGGCACGCCTTCCGCGACCGTCTGAAGGAACTCGGCTACGAGTTGACCAAGGAAGACCTGGACAAGGCGTTCGCCAAGTTCAAGGATTTGTGCGACCGCAAGAAGTCGATCACCGACTACGACCTGGAAGCGCTGTTCGGCGAGGAGATCTCGAAGGCGAAGGAGTTTTACACACTGGAGGCGATGCAGGTCTCGTGCGGGTTCCCGGTCAAACCCAAAGCGACGGTAATCATCACCGGCCCCGACGGCCACTCGCACAGCGCCGACGCGAACGGCGATGGCCCGGTAGATGCCGTCTATGCGGCGATCAACAAGGTCGTCGGCAAGGTGGCCAAGGATAGCGCGCTCAAGGAGTTCTCGGTGCAGGCGGTGACGGGCGGCATGGACGCGCTCGGCCGCGTGACCGTGCGCCTGCAGCACGCCGGCCGCGAGGTTTCCGGCCACGGCGCGGACACCGACATCGTCGTCGCCAGCGCCAAGGCGTACGTGCACGCGCTCAACCGCCTGATGGCGGCGGAGGGCTAAGACGAGGCGGCGTCAGCCGCCGTGCCCTGAGCCTGTCGAAGGGCATTAAGATGCCCGTACGCTTCGACGGCGTTTTGTGCCGCTCAGCGTCCGCTATTTGCGTCAACCACGATGCGCGTGGCGGATCACGCGAACTTCCGCAACGGCGGCGTCAACGTCATCCGCGACCTCAGCAGGCGGAATGTTGGCATAGGCTTCGCGGATTTCGGCGACCGCCTGGCGTGCGCGTGCGCGAAGTGCCTCACCGTGCAGTTCGCGGTCGAGAAGCTCGATCAGGTACGCCTGCTCCACCGGTTGCAGGCTCCGGATAGCGTCGCGGATTTGTTCGAGAGTCAGTTGCACAGCCAGTGTGGACATCGATCCTCACGTTTCTGTTGTCAGTTTAGAGTGAAGTATACCCGGAGTCAACTACCTTATGCCTCAAACGCTATTCGAGAAGATCTGGAACGCGCATGTCGTATCGCAGGACGCGGAGTCGCCGGCCGTCCTTTACATTGATCTGCACCTGATTCACGAAGTCACCTCGCCGCAGGCGTTCAACGGTCTGCGCACGCGCGGCATCAAGGTGCGCCGCCCGGACCGTACCCTGGCGACGATGGACCACAGCACGCCGACGCGCGCGTTAGACCTGTCCCTTGTAGACGACATGAACAGGAACCAAGTGTTGCAACTGGAGGAAAACTGCCGCCAGTTCGGCATCCCACTGTTCAATCTCCTGAGCGACAAGCGCGGCATCGTACACATCATCGGCCCGGAGCAGGGGGTCACTCAGCCGGGCATGACGATCGTCTGCGGCGACAGTCACACGTCAACGCACGGCGCGTTCGGCTCGCTGGCGTTCGGCATCGGTACCAGCGAGGTCGAGCATGTGCTGGCGACGCAATGCCTCTTGCAGCGCAAACCGAAGACCTGTCTCGTGCGCGTTGATGGCACGCTCCGCGCGGGCGTCACGGCCAAGGACATCATCCTGGCGATCATCGCGCAGAACGGCGTCGAGGGTGGCACCGGGCACGTCTTCGAGTACGCCGGCAGCGCGATCCGCGCGTCGTCGATGGACGAGCGCATGACGATCTGCAACATGAGCATCGAGGGCGGCGCGCGCGCCGGCATGGTCGCGCCGGACGATACGACGTTCGGGTACATGGCCAGACGGCCATACGCGCCGAAAGGTGCGGCCTGGGACGAGGCGGTCGCCACCTGGCGCACGCTGCCGACCGACGACGGCGCGGCGTACGATAAGACGATTACGCTCGACGCGGACACGCTGGAGCCGATGGTCACCTACGGCACCAACCCTGGCATGGGTGTGCCGATCAGCGGCCGCGTGCCGGACCCTGACAGCCTGAGCGATATCGGCCAGAAGAACGCCGTGCGCAAGGCGCTGGAATACATGGCGCTGCAGCCGAACCAGCCGCTGCTCGGCCAGAAGATCGACGTGGTGTTCATCGGCTCGTGCACCAATGCGCGCATCAGCGATCTGCGCAACGCGGCCAATCTGCTGAAGGGCCGCAAGATCAGCGCGCAGACGCGCGTGCTGGTCGTGCCCGGCTCGCAGCAGGTCAAGAAGCAGGCCGAGCAGGAAGGCCTCGACCGCATCTTCCGCGAAGCGGGCGCCGAGTGGCGCGAATCGGGCTGCTCGATGTGCCTGGCCATGAACGGCGACCAGGTCGGCCCCGGCGAGTATGCCGTCAGCACGAGCAACCGCAACTTCGAAGGGCGGCAGGGCAAGGGCGCACGCACCTTCCTGGCCTCGCCGCTGACCGCGGCCGCCAGCGCCATCGAAGGCCGCATCGCCGATGCGCGTCGCTACCTCTGAGCCAATTTGCAGAATAGTCGGGCACCGCATCGCGCTACCCGGGGTGTAGGGACGGGTCTCTGACCTGTCCTGGGCTGGGCTTTGCCCCGCCCCTACACGAACGAGAGTGTGATTCCGTGGTCCGGTAGCTCCGAAAACCGCTTTAGACTGCACATAGGGAGCCATACGACATGCAATATGTGAATCTGGGCAAGTCCGGCCTGAAAGTCTCGCGCATCTGCCTCGGCATGATGACCTACGGCACATCGCAGTGGCGCGACTGGGTGCTCGACGAGGAGGCCAGCAAGCCGTTCGTCAAGCGCGCGCTGGAGCTTGGCATCAACTTCTTCGACACGGCCGACGTCTATTCGCTCGGCGTCAGTGAGGAAGTGACCGGACGCGCGCTCAAGGAGTACGCGAAGCGCGATGACGTCGTGATTGCCACGAAGCTCTGCAATCCGACCGGCCCCGGCCCGAACGACCGCGGGTTGGGTCGCAAGCACATCATGCGCTCGATCGACCGCTCACTGCAAAAGCTCGGTACCGACTACGTCGACTTATACCAGATTCATCGCTGGGACGCCACGACGCCGATCGAGGAGACGATGGAGGCGCTACACGACGTGGTGCGTGCGGGCAAAGCGCGTTACATCGGCGCGTCGTCCATGTACACCTGGCAGTTCGTGAAGGCGCAGTATGTCGCTGACCGGCACGGCTGGACGCGCTTCGCGGCGATGCAGAACCATTACAACCTCGTCTACCGCGAGGAAGAGCGCGAGATGAACCCGTACTGTGTGGCCGAGGGCGTCGGGCTGATCCCGTGGAGCCCGCTGGCGCGCGGCTTCCTGGCGGGCAATCGCACGCCGGACAAGAGTGGCGCGACGACTCGCGCCAAGAGCGACAAGTTCGCGCAAGACATGTATTTCACGGATGCGGATTTTGCGATCGTCGACCGGGCGGCTGCGCTGGCGAAGCAGCGTGGCGTCAGCACGGCGCAGATCGCCTACGCCTGGATGATGCACAAGCCGGGTATCGCGTCGCCGATCATCGGTGCCAGCAAGATGTACCAGTTGGAGGAGGCGGTCGCCGCGGTCGACGTCAAGCTCGGCGCGGACGAAATCAAATCGCTCGAGGAACTGTACCGGCCGCACGCGGTGCTGGGGCACTCATGAGCACGCCGGCCCAGGTCACGATACGCCGCGCGGTCGGCAGTGATATCGATGCGATTGCCAGCATCTTTGACGGGCCGAAGGCGGTGTCGGGTACCCTGCAACTGCCGTACCCGCACCCGGAGCGCTACAAAGGGCCTGTCGTCGATAACGACCCGAACAATATCATTCTCGTCGCCTGTGCAGGCGACGAGGTGGTGGGGCACCTGGGGATTCATCTGGCGCCGAACCCGCGCCGCAAGCATACCTGCGAGCTTGGTATGGCGGTGCGCGACGACTGGCAAGGGATGGGCGTCGGCACGGCACTGATGCAGGCGGCGGTGGATATGTGCGACCGCTGGTTGAACATCTCCCGCATTGAACTGGCGGTGTATGTCGATAACGTGCCGGCGCGGCGTCTGTACGAGAAGTTCGGCTTCGTCTCCGAGGGTGTGCACAAGATGCACGCGTTCCGCGACGGCGTCTACGTTGACACGATGAGCATGGCGCGGCTGCGGAAGCCGGTCAACGGCTTGTAAGCGCAAGCAGGCCGATCGCTCCGCATGACAGAGCGACAATAAGCCCAAAGGCTATGTAGGCGAATCCCAGGCGGCGTGAAGCCCTTCCGGTGACCAAGCGAATGCGGAAGGATAGTGGCCAGAAACCGATGCCCGCGCCAATAATATTGAGACCGGTCAGGATGGGTGTGAAAGCAATAAACATGCTGACAACCACGGCAATCGCGATGGCTTGTCTAGTGGCACAAGCGAAGAAAAACAACGGACCGAAAACGAACAGAAAAATGCGACCGTACCGCTTGCTGGTTTGATCCAGTTTGATCAATTGGTCAGCATTCTGAAGCGCTATTGCTTCGTTTTCCTTCCTGAATTGCTCCCCGCGACGAACGAGCTTCGGCCCCAACCAGAAGATCGTCGCGAGGATGACGATTGGCAGTAGTGGAACGGCCGCAACGAGGAATTCGTCAAAAGGCGGGAGGTTCACGGGCAATCAATGCTCCTGGATGATCATATACCCGCCATGAGCGGTTGGCAACAACTCGAAGAGTGTTGGCTAAGCGTGGCGCATTACAGCGGCAGCATTTTGGATGCTTCGCGCGGGAAGTGTGCATTAGGCCGGTGGCCTAGCCTTCGCGCTCAGCATGACATGGCGGCGAGGCAATAGACAACTAAAGAAGAGGCAACATGCAACCGATCAAAACCATTACATCCAAGATTGTGTCCGTGCCGAATGAGAACATCGACACCGATCAGATCATCCCGGCGCGCTACCTGAAGGTCACGGACAAGGCCGGGCTGGGCGAAGGGCTGTTCGCCGACTGGCGCGCCCGCGATCCCGGCTTTATCCTGAACCAGCCGCGCGCCCAGGGCGCGCAGATCCTGGTCGCCGGGGACAATTTCGGCTGCGGCTCGTCCCGCGAGCATGCACCGTGGGCGCTGCAGGGCGCCGGATTCAAGGCGGTCATCAGCACCTCGTTCGCCGACATCTTCCGCAACAACTCGCTCAAGAACGGCGTGCTGCCGATCATCGTCGATGAGGACACGCTGCACCAGTTGCAGTCGATCGCCGAGGAAGACCCGGACGCGCAGGTGAACGTCGACCTGGCCACGCAGTCGATCACGCTGCCGGACGGGCGCAAGGTCGGCTTTCCGATCGACGGCTTCAACCGGACGATGCTGTTGCAGGGCGTGGACGAAATCGGCTACACGTTGGGCAAAGACGCGGCAATCGCGAACTTTGAAGCGCAGCACCGCACCTGGGTCAACACGCAGCCCGCTAGCTGAAAGGCGCCATGATCCAGATCTACGACACGACCTTGCGCGACGGCAGCCAGCGCGAGGGCATCTCCTATTCGCTGGACGACAAACTGAAGATCGCTCGCGCACTGGACGACCTGGGCGTCGCCTTCATCGAGGGCGGCTGGCCGGGCTCCAACCCGAAGGATGCCGAGCTCTTCGAGCGCATGCAGACGATGAACCTCAAGCACGCGCTCGTCGCCGCCTTCGGCTCGACCTGCCGCGCCAACGGTACGCCCGACGACGACGCCAACATCAAGGCGTTGCTCGACGCGCATACGCCGGTCTGCACGGTCGTCGGGAAGACCTGGACGCTGCACGTCACCGATGTGCTGCGCACGACGCTGGCCGACAACCTGCGCATCATCGAGCAGAGCATCGCGTACCTGCGCGCCAACGGCCGGCGCGTTATCTACGACGCGGAGCACTTCTTCGACGGCCTGCGCGCGGACCCGACCTACGCGCTGGAGACACTTCGCGCGGCGGTACGCGGCGGCGCAGAGATCGCAGTGCTGTGCGACACAAACGGCGGTTCGATGCCGTGGGAGATCGGCGAGTGGGTGGCCGAGGTGCGCGCGGTGCTCAACTTCCCGATCGGCATTCACACGCACAACGACGGCGAGTGTGCCGTCGCCAACACGCTGCAGGCGGTGCGGGCGGGCGCGGTGCAGGTGCAGGGCACGGTCAACGGCTACGGCGAGCGCTGCGGCAACGCCAACCTGTGCGCCATCATCCCGGACATCGAGCTCAAGATGAACGAGCGCTGCCTGCCCGAAGGTAGCCTCACGAAATTGTACGAAGTCGCGCATTACGTGGCCGAGGTCGCCAACCTGTCGCCCGACGAGCACATGGCATACGTCGGCCAGTCGGCGTTCGCCCACAAGGGCGGCATCCACGTCGCGGCGATGCGCCGCAACCAGACAAGCTACCAGCATATCGCGCCCGAACTGGTCGGCAATCAGATGCGCGTCGTCGTCTCGGAACTGTCGGGACGCGGCAACCTGCTGAGCAAGGCCGAGGAGTACGGGCTGGATATCGGCAGCGGCGACGAAGTGTCGCCGGTGCTGAGCGAGATCAAAGCGCTGGAGTCGCGCGGCTTTTCATTTGAGGCCGCCGAAGCGTCGGTGGCGCTGATGATGCAGCGTCAGCAGCCGAGCTACCAGCCGCCGTTCACGCTGATCGACTTTTCGGTGCTGGTCGAGAACCGGCAGGGGCGCGGCCTGCTGGCCGAGGCCTCGGTCAAGATACAGGTCAAAGACAGTATCATGCACACGGTGGCCGACGGCAACGGCCCGGTCAATGCGCTGGACGCCGCGCTGCGCAAGGCGCTGCTGCCGTTCTACCCGCAACTGGCGCAGATGGAACTGGCCGACTACAAGGTGCGCATCCTGGACAGCAACAGCGGCACGGGCGCGATTACGCGCGTGCTGATCGACACCAGTGACGGCGTGAAACGCTGGTCGACAGTCGGCGCCAGCGCCAATATCATCGATGCTTCGTGGCGCGCCCTGAGCGATGCGGTCGAATACGGCCTCACGCTGGCGACCATGAACGCCTGAGAGGTGCCTCTTTAGCAGATTCCCATTGCTCGGCTATCATCGTGGGCGGCACACGACGCGGTAGAAGGACGCGTGCGCCAGAGCAGGGCGCACGAAAGATGGGTAATTCGATCTCGTCTGGACGGTACGACAGGTTGGCCATGGCTCAAGCGCGCCTATTGAAAGGACAGTTGCCCATTGGGAAAGCTGCGAACCCACCTTGTCTTGTACGTCACCTCACTGATGTGCATGCTGGTCGGACTAGTCTACCTCTTGCTCGCGCACACCCATCCGGTGCAGGCCGCGGGCGTGGTGACGAATTGTACGGGGACGGGCCTGGCCAACGCCATGAACAGTGGCAGCGGGCTGATTACCTTCAATTGTGGGCCTTCGCCTGTCGTCATCACCGTGACGCAGGCCGGGGGGTTCAACGCTATCGCCGGCCGATTCTACACGATTGATGGCGGCAACTTGGTGACGCTAACCGGGGCGGGTGCCAACCGACTGTTTAACATACAGGCGGCGAACGCCGCACTGACGCTGACGAATATCATACTCACTGACGGCAATGCATCGGCCGGCGGCGACGTGCCGACCGTGGGCGGAGCAATCCTCAACCAGGGTGGCCGGCTCGTGCTGGACCACGTAACGATCCGCGACAGCCAGAGCTACTACGCTGGCGGGGCGATCCGAGACTCCAACGGGACGACGATCATCATGAACAGCCTGATCGAGAACAACCAGTCGCAGTATGGCGGCGGCATTGACAGCGGCGGCACGCTGACGCTCATTAACACGATCGTGCGTAACAACCAAGCCACAGTGCATGAGGGCGGCGGCCTGGACGTCGGCGGGACGGTCGTCATCAGTAACAGTCAGATCACCGGCAACTCGGCCTATGGGAGCGCGAACGGCGGCGGCGGCGGAGTGAACATCGTCGCTTCCGGACGGGTATCGATTAGCGGCAGCCAACTCAGCGCCAACCAGACGCCCACGCAAACGACCGCCGCAACTGGCGGCGCCATTCGGAACCTCGGCCTACTGACAATCTTGGATAGCACGCTCAGCGGCAACTCGGCGAACGATGGCGGCGGCATCTACGACGAAAGTACCAGCACAGCAACTCTCGATAGGGTCATCCTCAGCGGCAACTCCGGATACGATGGCGGCGGCGGCATATACAACAATGGCAATAGCATACTGACGCTGAACAACTCGACGCTCAGCGGCAACTTTGGCGGCGGTGGTGGTGGCCTCTTCAACTACGCCACGGCGCTCCTGAATAACTCGACGTTGAGCGGCAACTCAGCAAACGCCGGCGGCGGCATGTTCAACCTCGGCATGACGACCCTGACCAATACCACGCTCAGCGGCAACTCGGCAGTCAATGGCGGCGGCCTCTACAACTATTTTGATGCCAGACTAGTGAACGTCACCTTGAGCAACAATTCGGCAACCGCCGGTGGAGCGCTCTATATGCAGAGCGGCTACACCACTGTACTGACGAATGCCATTGTGGCCTACAGCCCAAGTGGCGGCAACTGCAGCGGCTCGATCGCAGCGTCGACGTTTACCTTCTCGAGCGATAACAGTTGCGCCCTCCCAGCGGGGAACACGATCCATGGCATGAACCCGAACGGTCTCGACCCGCTGCTCACGGCACTGGGCAACTACGGCGGCCCCACGCAGGTACACATGCTCAAGCTGGGCAGCCCGGCGATTGCCGGCATCGTGGGCAATGCTGCACCTCTCACCGACCAGCGCAGTTTGCCGCGGCCGGAAGCCGACGGCAGCTTCGACATTGGCGCGGTGGAGCGGCAATTGGCGGATTCCAACCTGGCGCCACGCCTCTACCTGCCGCTCATCGTACGGTAGATTCGTTGACGGCGCATTGTGGTTTGGAAAGCGCAAGCAGAAACGAGTAGGATATCGCACATGGCCGCGCGTGTGTCTAGCGAGACAAATGCTCTCGGTACAAAGTAGAAGCGCGAAACTCGCTTCTGGCGAATGGCCAAAGTCCAGCTGAGGAGATCATCGCTTTGAAGGCACTTATCGCAGTTCTGGCGGGCGACGGCATCGGCCCGGAGGTCGTGGCCGGGGCCATGCGCGTGCTGGAAATGGTCGCAGCGAAATACGGGCACCAGTTCACCTATGACGAGTGCATCGTCGGCGGCGCATCGATCGATGCGCACGGCGTGCCGCTGGTGGACTCGACGCTGGAGGCGTGCAAGCACGCCGACGCGATCTTGTTTGGCGCGGTCGGCGGCCCGAAGTGGGACAACGCCCCGGTGCGTGTCGAGCGCGGCCTGCTGCAACTGCGAAAGGACTTGGGCTTGTATGCCAACCTGCGGCCGGTCAAGACCTACCCGCAGTTGTCGCATGCCTCGCCCCTCAAGGACGAGCGTCTGAAAGGCGTCGACCTGCTGGTTCTGCGCGAATTGACCGGCGGCCTGTACTACGGCGAGCCGCGCGGGCGTACACCGCAGGCGGACGGCAGCGTGCGCGTGGTGGACACGCTGGCGTACACGACCAAGGAGATCCGACGCATCGTGGACCTGGCGTTCCGGCTGGCGCAGGGACGGCGCAAGCACGTGACCTCGGTGGACAAGGCGAACGTGCTGGAGAGCGGGCGTTACTGGCGCGAAATGGCTATCGAGGTCGCGCAGGACTATCCGGATGTCAAACTGGCCCACCAACTGGTCGATTCGTGCGCGATGCGCCTGATCCAATGGCCGACCGACTTCGACGTGATCGTCACGGAGAACATGTTCGGCGACATTCTGACCGACGAGGCAGGCGTGCTGTGCGGGTCGCTCGGCATGCTGCCCTCGGCATCGCTGGGCGACGGTCTGCGCGGCCTCTACGAGCCGATTCACGGCTCGGCGCCGGACATCGCGGGCAAGGGCATCGCCAACCCGGTCGGCACGATCCTGAGCGCGGCCCTGCTGCTGCGCTACTCGCTCAAACTGGACGCTGAGGCCCTCGCCATCGAGAACGCAGTGGAACGCGCCATCGCCGACGGATTCCGCACCGCCGACATCGCGGCGAAAGGCGAGACGGTGTCGACGACCACGCAGATGACCGACGCGATCCTGGCGCGTATCGGGTAAATACGACGAAAACAGACAAAGCAAAACCCCGCTCTCAAACGAGAGCGGGGTTTTTGCGTGGTGCCGAGAGAGGGACTTGAACCCTCACGGACTTGCGCCCACACGCCCCTGAAACGTGCGCGTCTGCCAATTCCGCCACCTCGGCACGCGGAAAATATTATAACGCAGGCTTTCAGGAGTGTCAAAATCGCGAGTCAGGGACCAGCAATTCTCAATTTGGCTTTGGACGCGTACTGTCCAATGCCGGCTTGTCATGCGCTGGTGTTCAGGTGTTTATCACGCAAGCCAATTCGACGAGTAATAACTGCTTCCCTCCCCCCGGCCCCCTCCCAACGAAGTTGGGAGGGGGAGAGATTCTAAGGGGAGGTGCGCGGCGGCGCAGCCGCCGCGCACCTCCCCGTTAGCTTTTCCCCTTCTCCCCCGCGCGCGGGGGAGAAGGGGCCAGGGGATGAGGAGGCATACTGGCGGCCGACTCCAAAATGAGAATTGCTGTCAGGGACCTACCGATACCTCTGTGCCGATTCCCTGCCATGTCATTCTACGTCGCTGTGCACCCGGCATGGCACTGAAAGGAAGCGTGATCCGATAAAGCGGTGTCATGCGCGCTTCGAGTCTCCCGCAGAAACGATGAGATCGGGGAAGCGATCGGATATCAGATTCAGCACGACATTATGCTCAAGTAGCGCTTTGAGTCCCGAAAGCACCAGTGCAAACCCCTCCATGGAATCGAGCGCCTGTTTTACCACCTCATCTCCATCACCGTCAAAGCCGCTGTTCGTGATGCTGACGAACGTCGCGTGCTCGCCGCGCGGAGAAAACGTCCATTCGACCTCGGTGGGCTTGCCATAGGCGCCCCATTCGATGAGGATTCGCCCGTTTTTCTCAAGCGCTTTCACGCCGACTTGAACGGAAGCGCCATACATCTCCCAGTCCCATTGAATCTGCTTCCCGGTCTCAAGCCTTCCGCTGCTCTTGCTGAACCAGAACTTACATGTGATCTCAGGATTTACGAAAGCCTCGAATACTTCCGCAACGGGTTTCCGGATGAGCATTTCCGTCTTTGCGAATGGCGCATGGGTTAGTTGCAGATTCGTCGGACGCTCGACGTGTGCGCTCGGCTGTGCGGGCATGCCTTCCTCCTGGAATGGAACTAATGTTCTAGTCCTAGCATACTACGAACATTCGTTCGTGTCAAGGTGTGCGAGCGAATTTTTTCGCGCGACGCGGCGCTTCGTCGGGGAAGCACGTCTATTTCCACGGGAGCCGGAATCCATTTCGCGCTACTGGACTCCGGCGGAGGTCGGCGTGACGGCGTTCGCGCTCACGGCTTCTTGTCCACCGTCCAGTTGGCAATCGTGCGGAAGCGGTCGGCCGGGCGCGTGATCGGCCCCAGCTGCACGTTCTGAACGCGCCGGTCAACGGCGTACACATAGACCGGATAGCTGATCAGGATCGACGGCACCTGGTCGGCGAAAATATCCTGAAAGTGGCTGTACAGGTCGGCGCGGTGCTCGGGGTCCGGGTCGCGTCGCGCCTCCTCCAGCAATTCGTCCGCTTCGCGGTTCTGGAAGCCGGCGTAGTTCTGCCCCTCGTCGTTAACGCGCGTCGAATGCCACAGCGGGTACAGATCGGGGTCGGCGGCCGGGTCACGCCATTCCAGGTATATGGCGTCGAATTTGCGGGGCCGCAGGAAGTCGCGCGCCAGGCCCGAGAAACCGGTGACCTGTGGCACGGCCCTCACGCCGATGGCGCTCCACTGGCGGGTGATCTCCTCGATGACGCGCACATGGGCCGGATCGTCGCTCGACATGATCGCAAACTGCAGCGGCTGACCGTTCTTCTCAAGCACGCCGTCGTTGTTGGCATCCCGATAGCCGACTTTGGCCAGCAGGGCCTTCGCGGCATCCGGATCGGGCGCGTACTGTTTCACGTAGCGGTTGTACGCCCAGTTGCTTGGCAGGAGCGGCGAGTGGGCGATAACGCCCTGGCCGTCCAACGAGCGGTCGATGATGCGCTGGCGGTCGAGCGCCAGCATGAGCGCTTGCCGCACCTCCTTTTGCTGGAAGACCGGCAGCCGCAGATTCAGGTAGAGGATGTTGATGCCGCTCATCGGCGCCGCATACAGGTTGAGCGACTCGACCCGTTGAGCGTCGTTGACGCGTGTGGCGGGGATGCGGGAGACGCCGAGCACGTCGCCGCGCTGGTATGCGGCCAGGGCGGCGCTGTCGCTGGCGTAGAACCGTAGCTCAATCCGGCTGATCTTGGGCGTGGGACCGTAGTAGCCGGCGAACGGCTCGAGGATCACGAGTCCGTTGGCGGCGTCGATCTGCTTTACCACGAACGGGCCGGTGCCGACCGGATGCGCGCTGAATGACCGGTCAGGCCATTTGGCGGGCGGAATCGACTCAACGATGTGCGCGGGCAGGATGCCGATTGTCGCGTAAGACAGGAAGGGGGCGAACGGTTCGTTCAGCGTGAACGTCACCGTGTAGTCACCCGGCGTAGCAACCGTGACGCGCCGCCAGAAGTCGGTGAGCGCCGGGTTGGCCGGAAACTCTTTGGCCTGCAGCAGCTTGACGGTGACCGAAATGTCGCGCGAGGTAAACGGCACACCGTCGTGCCACTTGGCATCGCGTCTGAGCGCAAACGCGTATTGCAGGCCGTCTTCGCTGATGGTCCATGACAGCGCGAGCGCCGGCCGAGGCAGCCCGCTGGCGTCGTTCTGCGCCAGCCCGCTGTAGACCAGCGAGACGAGGTCCTCATCGGCGTCGTTCTGGTCGCTCAACAGCGGGTTGATCTCGCGCGGGCGTCCGACGATCGCTTCGCTGTAAAGCTGCGCCTCGGGAGGTAGTGTCGGGATGGCGGGCGATGGAACGTCGCCCGGTGCTGGCGGGGTCGCGGTATCGGCGCGCGGGCTCTGCCCGGACTGCGCGATGAATACCAGCACCGCTGCGAGCAACAGCACGCCGACGACAACCCAGCGCGCGCGAGGGGATCCCATCATGGCTGTGCGGTGAAAACAAACAAGCCCGCCGCAGGCGCAGCGGGCCGGCCGGTTATGGCTGTTACTGGAACAGGACGCTCACCAGCGACACGACGCAGAAGAGCACGGCGAGGATGACGGTCAGTTGGTGCAGCGTCTGGTCAAGACCGCGGCGGGTCGTGTAGATGCTGTCGCTGCCGAAGGTGCTGCCCAGGCCGCTGTTGCGAGTCTGCAGCAGGATCACGCCAACCAGCACGATGCTGATGATAATCTGGGCCAGATTGAAGTAAACACTCATGAATTCGTGCCTCCGAGAGAAGAATTATAGCACGCGGGCGAAAAACGCTGAAACGGCGCTGCGCGACAGCGTTTGTCGATAAACCCTCGGAGCCGGTACGCGAATCCAGACCCGAAGGGTTTTGGGGGGGCCGCTGGTCGTAGTGCCGCGCTCCTGAAACCCTTCGGGTCTACGCGATCAGTGCTACACGAAGAAGAAGCCAAACGCCAGGATGATATAGACGATCAGCAGCAGCGCGCCTTCCAGCCAGTTCGATTCGCCGTCGAGCGAGATGAGCGACGCGATCACGACCGAAACGCCCAGTGCGGCCAGTTCGAGCTCATTGAAGGCCAGCGTCATCGGGTTGCCGAATAGCAGGCTGATGAACACGAGCAGCGGCGCGACAAACAGCGCCACCTGCATGCTGGAACCCATAGAGACGCCGAGCGCAAGCTCCATCTGGTTCTTGACGGCTACCTGAATGGCCACCGCGTGCTCAGCCGCGTTGCCGATGATCGGAATCAGGATGATGCCGACGAACAATTGGGACATTCCGGACGCCTTCAGCAGCGGATCGATGCTGCCGACGAGCGTTTCGCTGAGGAAGGCCATGGCGACGACGCTCAGGATTAACACGATCAGCGCCTTGCGCAAGGTCCATGGTGGTTGTGTCTCTTCCACAATCTCGTCGCCCGGCTGGGCGGTTCCCATCGGTTTTTCGCTTGGCGCAGTCAGCGAGAAGACCAGGCTGAGCGCGTAACCGGCCATCAACGCCACCGCCACGCCCACGTTCATCTCGATGACGGAAAGCTCGCCGTGTAGAACGACGTGCGGGCCAAAGATCGCGGGCACCGCCAAACCAATGACCGCCAGCGTCATCATGGACGCGTTGGTGCTGGCGGTGCGCAGGCTGAAGCGCTGGATGCCGTTCTTCGCTCCGCCCAGCAAAATGGCTGCGCCCAGCACCAGCAGAATGTTGCCAATGATGGAGCCGGTAATGGACGCCTTGACGACCTCGACCAGCCCCTCGCGGAGCGCCACGATAGTGATGATCAGTTCGGCGGCGTTGCCCAGCGTGGCGTTGAGCAGCCCGCCCACGCGCGGACCGGTATGGTGCGCCAGGTTCTCTGTCGCGTCGCCGAGCACTTTCGCGAGCGGAATAATGGCCAGTGCCGACGTAATAAACACGAAAACCGGATCCCAATGAAGCAGCTCGGCGAGGACGACCACCGGAATAAACACGAGCATGCTGTAGATGATGCGAAGCATTGTGAGTTCTCCACGGATTAGGTTGAGAATGCGTGAACCGCTGGGTTTCGGAAAATCCGCTGCGGCAGGTTGCGTGGCACGAGCACCCGGAGTGCTGCCGGCACGCAGTCAAACTGTGCCGGCCCCACGCCGAACGGGTCGCCGTCCAGTTGGACCGGCATCGGGCGTGCAGTGCGCACCTCGATCGTCTGGCCGCGCAGGATCCGTACGCGCGGGTCGGGCCAGACGCCGCGGCGCACATAACCGATGAGATTCCAGGCGGCGGCGAGTAGTCCCGGCCCTTCGATGATCACCACGTCAAGCAATCCGTCGTCGGCGCACGCCTCGCTGGCGAAGCGAATCACGCCGCCGTATAGCTGGGTATTGGCGGCCATGACCGCCCAGATGCGCCGGCGCACCAGCCGCCCATCGACGCGAATGCGCGCCCGCACGCCGCGGAACGTCCACGCGGCCGCCGCCGCCGCGACGTAGTATGCCAGCGCGCCGGCGCGCCGCTTGAATTGGCCCAGCGCCTCCATCTGGTGCACGATGTGCGCATCGAAGCCAACCGACGCGTACAGCATGTAGTACCGGGTGCCAACCCGACCAAGGTCGATGCTGCGCACGTCGCCCTCAATCTGCATCTTCGCGCAGGCTGCCAGGACGGTCGGATCGGGCGCCAGCGGGTTCAGCATTGGCAGCCCAATTTCCTGCGCCCAGACGTTGGCTGTGCCGGCAGGCAGTACGCCCAGCGCCGTTTGCGAATGAGCCAGCCCGTTCAGCGCCTCGTTGAGCGTGCCATCGCCGCCGGCGACAAACAGCGCATCAGCGCCGGAATCGGCCGCGGCGCGCGCCAGCCGCGTCGCATCGCCGCGCGCGGTCGTTTCGTGGACTGCGGGCGACCAGTCGCGGCTGCGCAGCACGTCGGCCACGCGCGCGATCGCCTCGCGCAGGTCGCGCTGCCCGGCCGCCGGATTGAAGATGATCCAAGCGCGCATCGCGCCGATTATATCAGACTCTGCCGACAACGCTGGTACTTCGGTGACCTGTCAGCAATTCTCATATTGGAGTCTGGCCGCCAGTTCCGCCCCCTCATCCCCTGGCCCCTTCTCCCCCGCGCGCGGGGGAGAAGGGGAGAAGCTAACGGGGAGGTGCGCGGCGGCGCAGCCGCCGCGCACCTC
>JACRMK010000075.1 GCA_016235055.1 Chloroflexota bacterium
AACGCGCACGGCCCCAGCGCCATTCGCTGCGCGCCGAGTTGCAGGCGTTGCTCGCCCAGCAACCGCCACCCACGCCAGCACTCGATTCTGCCTCTTGACATTTTTGCCATGACCCTAACCTATGACCAATAGGGCAAGCCCTGCCCCTACTGATCCGCGTCCGCATGGGCCTGCACACGGGCGCGGCGGAAGCGCGCGACGGCGACTATCACGGCTATCTGACGCTGGCGCACGTCCAGCGCGTGATGTCCACGGCTTACGGCGGCCAGACGCTCGTATCCAATGCGACGGCGGCCTTGCTGGCGGGGCAACTGCCGGAGGGCGTCACCCTTCGTGACATGGGCGAGCACCGGCTGAAGGGACTGCTCAACCCCGAACGCCTCTGGCAAATGATCGTGTCCGACCTGCCGCACGATTTCCCGGCCCTCCAATCGCTCAACACCATCCCCAACAACCTGCCGATCCAGGTCACCAGCTTTGTCGGACGCGAACGCGAGTTAGCCGAACTGCAACGCCTACTGGTCGCGACGCGCCTGCTGACGCTGACCGGTTCGGGCGGCACTGGCAAGACGCGGCTGTCGTTGCAAGTGGCCGCCGAGGTGCTCGACAAGTACCGGGACGGCGTCTGGTTCGTGGAACTGGCGCCGCTGGCCGATCCGGTGCTCGTGCCGCAGACGGTCGCCAGTGTGTTGGGAGTTCGTGAACAGCCGGGTCGTCCCATGCTGGCAGCGTTAAGCGATTGGCTGCAGACGAAGCAACTGTTGCTCATACTCGACAATTGCGAGCACCTGCTCGACGCCTGCGCGAAGCTGGCTGATGCGGTATTGCACGCGAGCCGTGAGACGCGCATCCTGACCAGCAGCCGCGAGGCGCTCGGGATTGCCGGAGAGACGGCGTACCGTGTGCCGTCTTTGGAGAGCCCGAGCCCGACCCATGCCATGCACGACTCGGTCGAGAAATTAACGCAGTACGCGGCGGTTCAACTGTTCATCGAACGCGCCACCCAATCACGCACGACGTTCACGGTGACCAACGCCAACGCGCCGGCCGTGGTACAAATCTGCTACCGGCTGGACGGTATCCCGCTGGCGATCGAACTGGCCGCGTCGCGCGTAAAGGCGTTAAGTGTTGACCAGATTGCCGCACGGCTGGATGACCGCTTCCGTCTGCTCACGGGCGGAAGCCGCACAGCCTTGGCGCGCCAGCAGACACTCCGCGCGCTGATCGACTGGAGCTACAGTTTGCTGGCCGAACCTGAGCGAGTACTGTTGCGAAGGCTGTCGGTATTCGCGGGAGGATGGACACTAGAGGCGGCGGAGGCGGTGTGCGCTGGCGAGGGGATCGCAGAAACGGACGTGCTCGAACTGATATCACGCCTGGTGGACAAATCGCTGGTGGTGCTGGACGAACAGGTCGCCGAGCCGTGCTACGCCATGCTGGAGACGATCCGCCAGTATGCACGGGACAAATTGATGGAGGCGGCCGAGGGGGACGCGGTGCGCGCGCCGCATTTAGCGTTCTACGTCCGCCTGGCAGAGGAGTTCTATCCACAGTCGAATGGTCCTAACGTGACATGGTGGTTAGCCCGGCTCGAGACTGAAATCGACAATGTTCGCACAGCGATCGCATGGGCGCTCGAGAGCCGCGATTTCCTGTCCGGAATGCGAATCGTGTGTGCGCTGCATAGTTTCTGGATACAGCGACATACAGTCGAAGGCCTTGCATACCTGCGAGAGATTCTCGCCCAGTCCGAAACCGTTGAGCGCGGGCAGGCGCGAGCGAACGCCCTCAGAATCCGTGGGAATCTGGAGTATTGGCAGGGGGATTACCCCGCAGCACAAAGGTCCTATGAGGAGGCGCTCGCGATCGCAAAAGCCGTGAACGCTGACCAGACGGTTGCTAGGTTGCTTAAGAACCTGGGTGAGACCGCAAGTGCTCAAAAAAACTACGCCTCCGGACGGGCTTTATTGACCGAAGCGTTGGATAAATTTCGCACGATGACTGAGCCTCGTTTCATGGCAGACACACTTGGGGGTCTGGCTGACATAGTGATGAGCGAGGGCGATGCCGAAGAAGCTTATGCCTTGTACGAAGACTATGTGAAACAATTACGGATTGTTGGCATCAAGGATGGCATCGCCATTCCGATCAGAAGACTCGGTCAAATTGCACTGCAGCGTGGCGATTATGCGGAGGCCGCCGCACTTTTTCAAGAGAGCCTCGCCAGCAATATGGAGGCCCAAGATCAGCGTGGTGCGGCAGCTTGCCTTGCGGCCTGGGCGGCCATGTATGCGGCGCAAGGACGGAGTCTGGAAGCCGCGCGGCTCTACGGGGCTGTCAACACGCTTCTCGAATCGTGGCACACGCGGATGCTGCCGATTGATCAAGATCTTTACGAGCGCAGCATAGCGGCTCTCCGCGCGCGATTCGACGCAGCCACGTTCGATGCGGCGGAATCAGCCGGGCGCGCGCTCACGCTCGAGCAGGCGATTGCGCTGGCGCTGGAGGAGACGCATGTTTAGCCCTGCGATCCCGTCTGAGCGGGACGGTGCGGCAGTAGGGGCGAAGCATTCGCGCGCTGGTGCCGCAAAACACGCTCAGGCTTGCCGCGAATGCTTCGCCCCTACGATGACGCGAACGCGTTCGTCAGCCGCACCCACTCCTCAATCGACAACGTCTGCGCGCGGCGCTGCGGGTCGATGCCGGCGCGCGCGAGCAGCGCCTCGCTGTCCGCTGGGCTGATGTCCAGCCCCGCCGCGAGCGAGTTGCGCAGCGTCTTGCGCTTCTGTCCGAAGCCGGCGTGCGCCACGCGGAAGAAGGTCCCCACATCGACGGCGAGTCGCTCTGCCCTCACGTCCAGCCGGATCACCGCGGAATCGACCTGCGGCGCGGGGTAGAACGCGCCGGCCGGCAGCTTTAGCACCTGCGAGGGCGCGGCGTAGAACTGCACGCTGACCGCCAGCAGGCTCATCTCGCCGGGCGCGGCCAGGATGCGGCGCGCCACTTCATGCTGCACCATCAGCACGAGCCGCTCAGGCGGGCGCGGCCGGTCGAGGAACTTGCGGATGACGGCCGAGGTGATGTAGTACGGCAGGTTGGCGACGACTTTGTACGGCGCCTCGCCGAGCACGGCGTCGAGATCGAGCTTTAGGATGTCGGCGTGCACAAGCTCGACGTTGGGGCAGCCGGCCAGCGTCTCGCGCAGGATGTCGATCATCTGCGGATCAAGCTCGACGGCGACGACGCGCCGCGCGGCGCGCGCCAGCGGGTAGGTGAGCGTGCCCGCGCCAGGGCCGACCTCGACGACGGTATCCTCCGCCGCGACGCCGGCTGCTTGCACCACGCGCTCCAACAGTGCCGGGTTGACGAGAAAGTTCTGCCCGAGGCTCTTCTTGAGGCGCAGTCCGCGCGCGTCGAGCAGGCTGCGCAGTTCGCCGACGGTGACGGGGGGCCGGGGCGTGGCCGCACCGTTAGCGTTCAACGGGCGTGCTCGGCATGATCCAGCGGATCGTTTCCGGATCGGGCAGAGGCGCTAGCCAGTACACGTCGACCCAGTCGTGCCACGACTGGTAGGTGTCATCCTCGAAGCCGAGGTCGATCAAGCGCCCGCGCACACCGCCGCCGGTGTCAGCGGCGATGCCGATTCCGTAGCCGGGCACATACAGCTTTGACAGCCACGGCACGACGCTCTTATCCACCGCGATGACGCCACGCCCGGCCGGCAACCCCGACGATGTGCGCCCGTACCACGGCCTGTCCGGCGACGTCCCGGAGCGCGCCGGGCTGTACGAGGTGGCGTACATGCGCGTCACGCGCCAGTACTGGATCGGGCCGGACGGCGTCAGCATGGCGCGCACGACCAGCTTGCGCCCGTAGGCCGTGATCTGCGGCACCGGCGGGCGCGCATCCCACTCGCGCTCGACGGTGCGCTTGATCTCCCGCCCGTTCTCGTAGCGCACCCGCACCTGCTTGCGGTGCTCGCCGTTCTGCCCGCGCTGGCGCAATTCCTGCTGGTCGATCTCCAGGTTGTTGTCGCCCTGCATCAACCGCGCGAACACGATCGGGCTGGCCTCCTCAACGACCTCTTCGCGCACGCGGACGACCTGAACGGTCATGTTGTCCTGCACCGGGCCGGTGGCGGCCGGCAGCGTGTAGTCGAGCGGGCCGAGCCGGATACCGGACTCGACGAGCGCACGGCTGATGTTTGGCTCGCGCGTGTGCGCCGCCATACTCTGCCCGTCCACGACGATGGTCAGCGGTTTGGCGCGCTCGACGCGAACAGCCAGCCCGGCATTGACCGGCGCATCGAGCGGCGGCCAGATGCGGTCGTTGGGGTGGATGCGGATATCGAGCTCGCGCAGCAGGTCGGCGACCGTCGCGGCATAGGTGTAGATCGTGGAGGCCACGCCGTCGTCGCTGACGCGCACCGGCACGGCGCGTTGGACGCTGACGCGCACCGGTTCGCGCGGCGCCAGCGGATCGAGCGGGGCGGGATTCAACTGCGCGATGAGCGCGGCGCGCGGCAGGGCGGTCTGCCCGGCGGCCAGCCGGTCCTCGCGCGCCAGCGTGATGTTCAATGCGGCCAGCACATCGGCGATGCTGCCGCTCTGCGTGTTCACGTGCCAGACCTGTCCGTCGGCGTCGACGTCGACCGGCTGCGCGAGCCAGATGCGGACGGCCGGTGCAGCGACCAACGGCGTGTCGAGCGGCGGCGTGACCAAGTCGGCCGGGCCTAACTGGAAGCCCTGCTCGGCCAGTGCGCGGCCAACGGTTGTCTGGTGTGTGCGAACGTCGAGCGACCGGCCGTTCACGTCAACGCGCACGGCGCGCTCGGTGGCTGTGTAGAGCCACGCCAGCCCGCCGGCCAGCACGAGCAGGAAGAGCAGCGCGAACTGCCCGCCGTGCAGGCGCACGACCAGCGGGCGGCCGGCGGCGGCGGGTAACTCGATCGGTTCCGTGGTCATCGAACAGCCTGGCACATCAAGCGGCGTGGAGAGCAGCCGGAGCAGGCGGCGAAGCGAGCCGCCTGCCGAAACGCAAAACGGTTGCGTGCGTAATGCTGCTGACCAGGCACCCCTGTGGCACCCAGAAAGCTCTGCTTACCGTTGCTTCCTTTCGGCCCTGGCGGGGTTCGCAGTTTCCTGCCGCACAGGACCCAATCAGCAGCATTACGCACACAACCGTTTGGATCGACTACACCGGCACAATACGCCGGGTAATTATATATCGGTCTTCCGCAAGTCCCTTGGGAAAGCGGCCAGTGTGTTTATCGTGGCTCTGCCGGCCGCAAGTCCACAAAGAGCCGTTCTCATTTTACGGGAGATTCAACTGCCATGAAACGCCAAACCGATCGGCCACCCAGCCAAATTTGCGGCTGAAACCGTAGTCGTCGAGCGGCATCATGACCGTGCCTCCCTCGGCAAGTTTCTGATAGCGCGCAATGAGCTCGTCTTCCGTATCGCAATTGACGAAAACGGATATAGACGGCGTGAAGGTGAACTGGTGCGGGAACGGGCTGTCGCTGGCCATGTAGTCCTGGCCGTCAAGCGTGAACACGGCGAGCTTGACCAGACCCTCTTTCCCGCCCGGATCTCCGGCTTTGAAATACTCGATGTGCCGTATCTCCGAATGCACAAAGAGCGATGTGTAGAACTTCATCGCCTCTTCGGCCTTGCCGCACTGCGCGCCGACAAACATGAGAAAAGGTGTGGTCTTTTGCATGAGGTCGCCCCTGGTTGGGCCGGGCCCGGTTTTTTTTGGCCGCAGATTCCCGAACTATTTTTCCAACAGCCTCTTCATCCCGTCAAGCATCATCGTCCAGTTCTTCTCGGAATGCTCGCGGTCTGCTTCCGTCGCATTGTTGTCCTGCGAAAGCGTCAAGCCCGTTTGCATGCCATGGCTGAAAAGTTCAATGGTGACGGTGTGGTAATTTTCCGGACGATCCGGCTGGCCTGAAAGCGGGCTGAAATGACTGTATTGCAATGAGCGGCCCGGTTCCAGCCGGAGAATCGTGCCTTTGTCCTCGTACGACCTCCCTTGCCACTCACCCTGCCAGACGATGGCGCTGCCGACCCGCCAGTCAGAAACGACGTTCGTCCCGAACATGTATTGCCCGATGATTTCGGGCTTTGTCAATGCTTCCCAGACTCTGGCGACGGGAACATTGATAGTCGTTGATACCTTCGCGATCAATCCGTTGTCCATGTGTCTATTCTAATAGATTCTACTTTGGCGACAAATCCTTGTGACTTCACAAGCGGCGCCGTTCGTTACTCAGCGCGATAAGCCTGTTGAGCGTATTACCATTGCGCGTTGTGGCGGAGACGCCCAGTCTTTTTTCGAGCAGACCATTGGAAAGCTTTGAGCGGGCGGCGCTGCCCGGGATATACAAATAGCCGGCGTTCCTGGTGATCGCAATTTGCTCCGGCGAAAAATCCATCGCGAGCAATTCCGTGACGGCCTGCGTCTGCGGCGACGCTTTGAATGATACAAAGAACACGCGGGAGATGTCATAGCCTTGCGTAAACGGGTTTGCAGCCAGGACCCTTTGTAGTTGCGCGCCCGTCCGCGCTATCACGACCAAATCCGGCCCGACGTGTTCTTTGATAAGGTCGTGAACGCGCTGCTCAACCGCTCCCGCAGAAAGATCCGTGTCCACAAGCACGTTACCGCTCTGAATGTAAGTGCGTACATTCTCAAAGCCGTTCCCAGCGAGCACTTCGCGCAGTGGCGCCATCGGCACTTTGTTTTTGCCGATCGGCATGACCCCACGCAACAGAATGACATAGGTTTTCATTATTGGTTCTTGAATGCAACCCCACCGCAGAATGGCGGGGGCGTTCCGCTCGCGGGGCGCAGGGGGGCGGCGAACCGCTCAGGGCGGGTGGGGCTTTGACCCCACCCGCCGCAAACCACTTTGCTGGCGGGAAGGGCGGGATTCGAACCCGCGAGGCTCATCGCCTACACGCTTTCCAGGCGTGCGCACTAGGCCACTATGCGACCTCCCCACGCCTGAAATTATAGCATCGGCGCGGGGCGCGCCCAAATTGAACGCGCTTGTGCGGCTATTGACGAGAGCGGAACGCTGCAATGGAATCAAGGGGCGCGCTTTGGGTTGCGCTAGCCACCATGTGGCGGCAATGGCATGGATATGTGCTGATGCTTTACCTTCCATGCGCCGTCAAGTTTCTGTAGGCAAATAGTCGCGCGGACTAAATCTTCAAAGGTCTGACCGTTCGGTTTTGTACCGCCGCATCGGATGAAGCACGTGGCAAACGCGACGTCAGACCCGGTAGTAATCGCCAAGTCCTCGAAGCCGAACTTCACTTCACCTTTGGTTTCTGGTTGCCACTCAGCCCAACTACGACGATATGCTGCTGCACCTTCATATTTCATGGGTGGAAGCACATCGTAGATGAGAACGTCTGCAGCATGATTAGCCAGGACATCGTCTTTACGATCTTGACGGGTGGCAGCCGCCCACTCGTCGAGCAATGCGCGAATCTGAGCTTGGTCAGGTGTGTCTGCTTTTCTCTTCAATTTTGTTCTCCAAAGTGGCGGCTTGCATGTAGTAGTCGATGACCGGGACGATAGGCAACATTAGCTATGCGACCACCCCACGCCTGAAATCATAGCATCGGCGCGGGGCGCGCCCAAATACCCTGAAGGTCACTGGCGCACTTCATCGGCCGGGCTGCCACGTAGACCTTGCCGGCCAAAGTGGGCAGGACGAGGGCCGGCGCGTCGAGGGCGAGCATTATGGCCTGAATGCCAATCCTTTCGACTTGAGCGCCTGGCGAAGCTTGCTGGTCCCGTTCGGTCCCATGCCGTGCAGGGCCAGTATCTCCGCTTCGGTTCGTTTTGTAAGTTGCGTCAGTCGGGTAATTTTGGCATTGAGCAGGGCGCGCAGCGCCGGGGCGGCGAGGTCGTCGGGCAGGTCGTTTTGCAGGCGCTTCCGATAGTACCCCGACCAGCAGGTCGGGCATACCGGACAGTCGCTGCTCTTATAGAATTTGTGTCCGCGACTGCAAACCCTCAAATTCCCTTTTGTGGTCTTCACGCTCATCGATAACCGTGCCTTTCCACGCTCGGATTACCCTCACACTAACCTGCTCCCGCGACGGGGTTCGACCGGCTCACCCACCGGCGTCGCCGGAGCGGGGATTGGCTCCAACTTACGCGGCCGGTGCGCCTGCCCGGTAATGTAGCAATACATTGCCGGATGCAAAGCGCCTCGTTTCCAGGAGCGAGAGGTCGAAGCGCCCAACGTTGTGGAATAGCGGTTTGCCCGTCCCCACAACCACCGGGGTTACGATGATCAGGTATTCGTCGATCAATCTTTCGCTGGCCAGCTGCTGCACGATCGTTCCGCTGCCAAAGATCGTGATGTCGGCGCCCTGCGCTTGCTTCAGGCTCCGAACCTCGCCGGCCGCGGCGCCGTGAACGAGCCTGGAGTTTTCCCAGCCGACTGCATTCATCGTTTGCGAGAAGACTACCTTGTTCATCCGGCTCAATTCGTTGGCGAGAACCCGCGCGCCTTCAGGGGCATCCGGATCCTTCGCCACGTGCGGCCAATAGCCAAAGAACATGTCATAGGTCAGCCGGCCCAATAGCAGCGTGTCCGGGCTCATCATTTCGTGGGCTGCGCGATCAACAGCGGGATCGTGTATGAACCAATCGATCGCTCCATTGGGGCCGCAGAAAAAGCCGTCAATCGAGACTCTGTTGAGCATGACAACTTTTCTCATATGCTCCTTTGTGTGTGCATCCACCTGCGCGCGGGCCGCCTCTGCCCAGCGGTGTATGCTTGAAAAATCGCCGCAAGCGCGATCGCTAGCCTGCCTCGACGAGCGCCGCGAGCTTCGCGAGTGCCAACCGCCAGCCAAGCTCGTTGTCGGCGATCGAAACGCCGCGAGGCAGCCCCTCGTGCACGCCAAGGACATCAGTGCCACCGTCGGCATCAGTAAGCGTGATAGTGACCGTCATCTCGCCGTGCAGCGCCGGATCTGTCGTCTCGAACTCGTCCACTTCGACAACCTGCTTGTTGGGCACGAGCTTCACGAAGCGGCCGTGGTACGTGTCGGTATGCGAGGTCGTCTTGCCAGTCCCAGTCGGCTCGTCATAGGTGAGTGAGATTCTGATTGAGCCACCTTCGCGTGCTTCGAACTCATGCACCTGGCAGGTCATGCCGTCCGGTACTTTCCACTTCGCGACCGCATGCGCATCGAGAAGCGCACGATAGACCATCTCGCGAGGCGCGTTCACGTGGTGACTGATGCGGGTTGAGTTATCGCTCATTTTTTCCTTTGGCGGCAGGTTCATGCTGGCAACGGCAAGTTCCAGGCGTGCGCACGAGAGGCTCCCGTTTGATTTCGACCGGATTTCAAAGAATCGATGATAACGCGTCGTTTATGCCTATTCTATTTGGTGCGGACGCGTTATCAATCAAACGTCTTGAGTTTGCCCATCTCGAAATCAGTAGTTCACGAAAGTGACGATACGCTAATCCGCCATGCGAGAATCCCAAGGCAGTTTCCGTCGTGCACGATGGCAGAAACTGTTCGCAGGGCGATCAGCCTGTCATGCCCGCGAAAGCGGGCATCCAGAGGTGTTGCCCCTGGGCTCCCGCTTTCGCGGGAGCGACGACTGGCGCGACCGCACGTTCGCGGCATGCCAGTCCAATCGTGGCACGCAGATTGCTTCGCCATGCCGCCATGCCACAACACGTTCTCGTGATCTGCCGGGAATAGCGTGAGATGCCCTCACACAAGATCTCGCGCGTATGGGCGAGTGCGACTCTGCAGGCGACCGACGACTGCTAAGTTCATTATAGAACATATGTTCCTACCCGTCAAGTCGCCGCGACAAGTTTCAGCAATTCTCAATTTGCCTTTGTACGGGTACTTTCCAATTGCGGCTTGTCAAGCGCTGGTGCTCAGGTGCTTGTCACGCAAACCGATACGACGAGCAAGTAATGCTGCCCTCCCCCCGGCCCCCTCCCAACGAAGTTGGG
>JACRMK010000076.1 GCA_016235055.1 Chloroflexota bacterium
GCAGCCATAGACGGAGAGGGAGGGATTCGAACCCTCGATGGAGCTATAAACCCCATACTCGCTTAGCAGGCGAGTGCGTTCAGCCACTCCGCCACCTCTCCCGGAGAAAATGGATTCTATCCGCGCGCCGTCTCACTCCTCAGGGTGTTGCCGCAGCAGCCACCAGAGCGCGAACATCGGCACCACCAGCGGTAACCAGCCGTAGTCTCGGCCGTAGAGCGACCAGACGGTTCCGGTCGGGAAGACATCGTCGTCAAACAGCGTCAGCGTGCCCACGATCAGTACGCCCGCCAACTCGAAGCTGACCGCCACGCGCGCGATTCGCACCGCGAACCTGTCGGCGCGCGCGATGCCCCACACGCCAACGCAGTAGATCAGCGCCGCGAAGGCCGAGAGCGAGTAGGCCACCGGAGCCTCGTCGAACTTCACCGCCAGTTCGTAGGTGCCGCGGCCGACGGCCGCGAACGCGAGCAGTCCGTATGCGGCCAGCAGCGCGACCTGCGCATCGCCACGCAACTGGCGCGGTTCGCTCTTCTTGCCCGTTTCCGTCACGGCCGCGACGGTAGCGGGGCGACGGCTCGCGCGAGTGTGCGAACTATTAGTCTGCGGGTTAGATGCTTTTTCGCCGCATGCCTTCAATGCCCGATCCCGCCAACGCCCCGGCCGGTCGCGACACGCCGATCGATTCGGGCACGCATCACTTCGTGAACGGCCGGCCGCTGCACGGTCCGTGGCCCGACGGCATGCAGACGGCGATCTTCGCGCTGGGCTGCTTCTGGGGTGCCGAACGCGTTTTCTGGCCGATGCCCGGCGTGTACGTCACCGCCGTCGGCTACGTCGCTGGCTACACCCCAAACCCGACCTACGATGAGGTCTGCACCGGCACCACCGGGCACACCGAGGCCGTTCTCGTGGTCTACGACCCGGCCGCGATTAGTTACGGGGATCTGTTGAAGGCGTTCTGGGAGTCGCACGACCCCACGCAAGGAATGCGGCAGGGCAACGACGTCGGTACTCAGTACCGCAGCGGCATCTACGTCAACGGCACCGAGCAGCGAGTCGTTGCCGAGGTATCGCTACAGACCTACCAGGAGCAGCTCGACCTGAGCGGCTACGCCGACATCACGACCGAGGTAGCCGACGCCGGCCCGTTCTACTACGCCGAGGAGTACCACCAGCAGTACCTGGCGAAGAATCCGAGCGGTTACTGCGGTCTCGGCGGCACCGGTGTCAGCTGCCCCGTTGGCCGGGCATTCGCCGACGCCGACTGACCGCCGCGGTCAAACCGGCTTTTCGCAGACGGCCTTCAGTTGTTCGAGATCGGCGCGGAAGGCCTTCGCCGACGAGCGCTTGAAGAGAATCGCCAGCGGCGAGATCAGCTTCGAGGCGAGTGCGACCGGCCGGCCGGTGAAGTTCAGCGTCACCGCCGTGCGCTGGTCGCCGAGCGGCTCGAAGCGGTATACCGACAGGTAGTGCGTGCCGTGCGATGCGGCTTCGACCTCGAAGGATGCGGGCCGTTCGAACATCGTCACCCACATCTCCTCGGTTGCCTGCTTGCCGAACATCGTGCGCGTCTCGCGCCAGCGGAATCCGATGTCGAAGCGCTCGTCGCCGAGCACCTCGATCTGCTCGATGCCGTCGAGCATCTCGGCGGCGTGGGGGATGTCGCAGAAGACCTCGAAGACGCGCTCACGCGGGGCGTCGATTTCAATCCGTTCTGAGATCTGCATGCGCATCCCCGGCAATCTACAGGCGAGCGCGTGGGCGTGAATCGAGATCGAAGCGGAGGGTGAGGGATTCGAACCCTCGAAGGACTTGCGCCCTTACTGGTTTTCAAGACCAGCGCATTCAACCGCTCTGCCAACCCTCCGCGAAGCAGGGTAGTGGCGTGCGGCGGCGTCAGTCGAGCAGCGAGTCTCCGATGAATCGCCCGGGCCGGTCGGGAATGCCCGGCGGCACGGCGAACAGGCCGCTCGAGCGGTGCACGATGTACTCGTTGAGCTGGTCGTTGGCTCCGAGCCGCCGCTGGACCGGCA
>JACRMK010000077.1 GCA_016235055.1 Chloroflexota bacterium
CCCTCCCAACTTCGTTGGGAGGGGGTCGGGGGGAGGGCAGCGCCACTTTTTCGGCGGGCCAGCTTGCGTGACAAGCGCCTGAGAGCCAGCGCATCGCAAGCGGCATTGGAAAGTACCCGTACAAAGCCAAATTGAGAATTGGTGCCTCGAACTGTCTGGGCCTCGCAGAGAACGCCCGGATATGCTAAAATGGTGCCACACGGACGGCACCGGGCAGTCGAGTGTGTGCGTTCCGTGTATCTGGAGAATTGCCATATGGCACTGACACACCGGCAGTACGATTTCCTGCGCAAACTGCTCGACCTGTACCACGCCGCAAACCAGCCGATCCACTATTCGCAGGTTGGCGAGGCATTGGGCGTGAACCGTTTTTCGGCGTACGACATGCTCAAACTGCTGGAGCAGAAGGGCTATCTCAAGTCGCAGTACGTGCTGGCCCCGGCGCGCAGCGGCCCCGGCCGGTCCTCCATTGCATTCCTGCCGACGCCCAAAGCGCGCGCGGCCGTGCGCCTGTTTGGCGGCCGGGATAGCGGCGATGAATGGACGTCGGTGCGTGAGACCGTGTTGAAGCGCCTGCGCGGGCACAATTTGGGCGACGATGAGTTGCTGAAACAGCTGCTGGCCCACATCCCGGAAACGCGAACGCCCCTTGAGTTCTGCGCCGAGGCCACCGCCGCGCTGGCGCTCAACCTGCATGCGATCCGGCAGCGCGCCGCCGACCTAAACCCGCTGCGCGCGCTGGCGGCCCTGGCGCCATCGGGGCACGTGGAACTGGGCGCGCTGGCCGGCCTGAGCCTCGGCTCGGCGCTGGCGCGCGGCCTCGATCGCGCCGCGCTCGATGGCCTGCTCAGTTTGACCAAACGGTTCCAGACTCAGTTAGCCACGCTGAGCGATGACCACCTGCGCAACCTCTCCGATCTGGTCGAGGAAGCGCTTGAGACGCTTGCGCAATCCCCGATAATCGATGCGCGCTAGGCGCGCAACTCCCCGGCTCGTTTGGTGTTATAAATGTCGCGGCCCCCGGTAGAGCCGCTGCCGCCTGCCGGCAAGTCAGAGCCGGACGCCCTCCTGGTCAAGCGCGCCAAGCGCGACCCGGAAGCGTTTGGCGTGTTGTACGAGCGTTATGTCGATCGCATCTACTCGTACATCTACTTCCGGACCGGCAATGAGCAGGATGCGGAAGACCTGACGGCACGCACGTTCTACCAGGCGCTGTCCAACCTGCGCCGCTACAATGAGCGCGGACTGCCATTTTCGGCCTGGCTGTATCGCATCGCGCACAACCTGACCGCCAACTGGTATCGCGATCACGCGCGCCGCCCGCAGGTTTCGCTGGACGACGTGTGGGCGCTGATGGCGCACGGGCAGGATACGCCGCCGGCGGCTGCCGAGCGGAATGCGGAACTGGCCGCACTGCGCGAGGTGATCGGCGGCCTGCCGGCCGACCGGCAGCAGTTGCTGATGCTCAAGTTTGGCGAAGGCAAGTCGAACCTTGAGATCGGCCGCGAACTAGGGCGCAGCGAAGGCGCCATCAAGTCGTTGTTCCATCGCACGTTGAACGACCTGCGCGCCGAGATGGTGCGCCGGGGGTATTGACAGGCCCAATTCGGGGATCCAAAGGAGCCAGCAACGCATGATACGCATTGTCGCGGACAGCACCATCGATCTGCCAACCGGCGCGCAGGCGCAGTACGGGATCGGCATCGTGCCGATCAACATTCAGTTTGGCACCGATTCGTATCGCGAAGGCGTCGATATGGACCAGAAGCAGTTCTACGCGCGTATTGCGGCCGAGCATCATCTGCCCAAGACGTCGCAGCCATCGCCGGGCGAATTCACCGCGCTCTACCGCCAGGTGGCCGCGCAGGGCGATACGATCATTTCAATGCACGTCACGGGAAAACTCAGCGGCACCTGCCAGTCGGCCCAACTGGCGGCCTCGCAGCTAAAGGATGAGTTCGACATTCGCGTGTTCGACAGTATGAGCGGATCGGCCGGCCTCGGTTTCATGGCGATGGAGGCGGCGCGCATGGCGCAGCGCAACGAATCGATCGACGCCATTATGGCGCGTCTGGATGTGCTGCGTTCCCGGTTCACCGTGTTCTTCACGCCGGAGAACCTGAAGTACCTGCAGATGAGCGGGCGTGTCAGCAACACGGCGGCGCTGATCGGCTCCGTGCTCAGCCTGAAACCAATCATTGCGCTGGAGAACGGCCTGTTGCATCCGGTCGCGCGTATTCGCACGCGCAACAAAGCGATCGATCACGTGCTCACCGCGACCAAAGACAAGGTCGGCGCGCAGCCTGTGAACGTGGCAGTGATCCATGCCGAGGCGGAGGCCGAGGCGCAGGCGCTCATGGCGCGCGCCAAACAGATGATGAACGTGCAGGAGTCATTCATCGACGATCTGGCCGTCTCGCTCGCGGTCCACTTCGGTCCGGGCGTGCTGTGCATATTCACCTATCCCGTTTGATTATTGCCGTTCCGGTGGCTGACGCACATGAAAAAGCGGATTGACTATCTGGCCTTGTTTGGCGGGACGGAACCGCCGCCTCTGGATCATCTCCAACGAGAATTGAGTGATGTCATGGCGGTGCATCCTGCGCCGCGCCCGTACCGCGAGCGCCTGCGCGGCCAATTGGTGGCGGCCGCGCGCGCGAAGCGCTTCGACCGGCGAGAGACGCGGGACCGGATCGTGCTGGCGATGGGCGTGGTCGTGACGGTGCTCGTCTCAGTAGTGGGGCTCATCGCCTGGCGCGCACTGGGCGAGCGCGCACAGTCGTCGTAAGCGTGTGCAGGCGATCGTGCAACCGCAACGGCCGGTAGGCAGCGAGCTTCCGGCCGTTCTGCTTGTCGGCGGCGGCGCCCTGCTGCCGTTCGTGCCGCATCTCGTCGCGGGCACGCTCCCCTTTGAGGACGATCTCCCCAACTACTTCTGGCCGGTGATGGAAAATGTGGCGGCTGCCCTGCGCGCCGGGCATCTGCCGCTGTGGACGGCCAAACTGTACGGTGGCTTCCCGCTGTTTGCGGATCCCGAAGCCGGCACGCTCTTCCCGCTCAACTGGCTGATGGCGCTGATCAGTGGTCCGGCCGGATTGCGCCTCGTGCTCATGTTGGCCACTGACGCTGCGGCGCTGTCCATGTACGCCTTCGCGCGGCATCTCAAGTTAATGCGTCCGGCTGCTGTGATTGTCGCCTGGACATATGGGCTGGGCGGCTTCTTTACCGGGCACCTGGTGCACGTCAGCATGCTGAATGCCGCCTGGCCCATGCCACTTGTCATACTCGCACTGGATCGGGCACTGGCGGCGCGCGGACGCGCGTCACTGCGCTGGATGATCGCTGCCGGGTTGCTGCACGGTATGCAGTGGCTGGGCGGTCATGTGCAGCCGCCGATTCTGACCTGGCTGCTGGCGTCGGCGTGGGCGATCTTTCGGCTCTGGATCAGCCCGCTACCGAGACGGCCGCTTCGAACGATGCGGGCGCAGCTTGCGGCGCTCACGTCGAGCGCCGGAGTGATCGGCGCGGTCGCGTTTGGGGCGGCGGCGGCACAGTTGCTGCCGACGCTCGAGCTGGCCCAGCAGGGTACACGGGCCGGGGGCGTGAATTATGCGTACGCCGCGTCGTACGCGGTCTCGCCGTTCGACCTGGTGACACTGGTCTCGCCCTATTTCTTCCAGCACGATAGCGGCGTGCGCTGGGGGTTGTGGGCCAACTGGGAGACCGCTGCCTATGCCGGCATCCTTCCACTCATGCTGGCGATCTTTGCGGTCTGCGTGAGTTGGCGCGCGGGCAGCGCCTCGCGCGCCGTCGTACTGTTCCTGACGGTGCTGGCGTCCGTTAGCCTGTGGCTTGCAACGTCTCCGTTTCTTCCGATCAACATCCACCAACTGCTCTACCATCTGCCGGTTGCCAACGTTCTGCGTGCGCCGGCGCGCTTCACCCTGCTTTTCGACTTTGCGGTAGCGCTGCTGGCCGGATATGGGGCGCACGCGCTATTGGGAGGCACGCATCCGGCGAACGGTTTCGCGGCACGCCGCGTCGCTGTGACGGCGGCCGGTACGGCGGTTGCGCTCGCCGTAGTGGATTTTGCCGTCGCGGGCTGGATCGGCGCCAATCGCGCACTGACCGTCGAATGGCTCGACTCAGTCTATTCGGCCATGCCGCATTCCGGCCTGCTCTTGCCGCCTGAGCGGCTATTCGACTTTCTGCAGTGGTCGGTCTGGATCGGCAACCCGCGGCTTGCGGTATCGCTGTTGCTGCTGGCTGGCGCGGCGCTCTGGCTCGCCGGCGCGGCAACCGGGCGGCTGCCGCGACCTGCGCGCACGGTCCTTGCATTGGCATTGACGTTGGTTGATCTCGCGGTGTTTGCGGCCTGGTTCTGGCAGCCCGTTTCGATCGATGCCATCGAACATCCCGTCGCTGCGGCGCAATTGGCCCGGCAGGAAGTCGATCGTCGTGTGCTGGCCTGGCCGGGCTCCGGCCTGCAAGCCAATCGTCCGCTTGCGTACGGCCTGGTCGCCGCAGACGGATACTCGTCACTTGAGTTGAAGCGGAAGGCACAGGTGATTGCAGCGGCGCGTCTTACCAACAATCGGATGCTGGACGTCCTCGGGGTCGACACTTTGGCCTTGCGTCCGGCGGCCTCGCAGCGCGACGCGCCGATCAATATCCGTGAGCCGGTGGCGACGGTCGATACGAGCACGCCGGTGGAGGATCGCATGTTGCTCGTGGCGCCCGCACGGGTCTCGGGCCGCATCCACTTGGTTTCTGCACTGGAGTATGCGCCGGCGGTGGAGCAGGGGACGGTCGTCGGCTACGTCATAGTGTCAGACGCAGACGGCAAGACAATCACGCGCACCGTGCGCGCCGGTGAGGAGACCGCCGAGTGGGCGCTGCTCCGGCCGGACGTGCAAGCGACGGCGCGGCATCGCCCGGCGCCTTTGGCGGGCCGCTTCGATACGTCTGACGAGCAGGGACGCCGCGGACGCATGCTATACGAGGCGGATATTGACTTCGGGCAGATGGTGACTGCGTCGGCCATACAGTTTCAGGCAACGGTGCCCGGCATCCGCTGGCACATCTTTCGTGTCTCGGTCGGCGATCAGGTCCGGCTGCAGCGCTGGGATCTGGCGCGCTTTGAGACGTTGCGGCGCGATGCTGATACCTGGCTAATTCGGAACCGGAGGGCGCCGCCGCGCGCACGTCTCGTACCCGGTGCGATCGTTGAGACTGATGCGGGGCGTGCGCTGGCCCGTCTGAACGACAGCGACGTTGACCCATCACGAGTGATCGTGATCGAAGACGCCACGAATGCCTTTGAACAGCCTGACCGTGTGGCGTGGGAGTCGGCATGCACGGGTGAGGCGGATCGATGCGACCGAGTGCGCTGGGAGCGAGACGACGATATGCAGATCAGTCTCAGTATGCGTGCGCCCGCCAGCGGATGGCTGCTGCTGGCCGACACATGGTATCCGGGCTGGCGCGCAACATTGGACGGCGCCGAGACGCCGATCGTGCGCGCCAACTATGCCCAGCGGGCGGTGCGGCTGCCGGAGGGCACGCACACGGTGGAGTTTTTCTACGATCCGCCCATTGTCCGATTCGGTATCGTCGTGTCGGCGCTTAGTATGACTGCGGCACTCGCCGCACTCGCGGCACTGTCAGTGGGTGCTCGATCAACGGCACGATGAGCGAGTCATAGCGCAGGAACCTGGTGCGGATCACGTAGCGCGTGGAGCCCCAGTAGCCTTTGGCCAGGTCGGCCGCGTACGGGTCGCCGTTGGTGACGACCATATTCACGTCTTTGTAGATGCCGCGCTTCACTTCGTCGCGAATGAGCGGGTTCTGTGTGCTGAGAACCCACGCAAACCCCCCGTCGCCGATGTTTTCGTCCACCAGGTAGATATTCTGATCCAGGGCCGGCAGCAGAATAGGGCGGAAAGTGGCATTGGTCGCCATGTGCTTGATGGACGCGAAGAGCAGTTTGGGCGCGTCGAAGTCGTACGCGACGGTCTTGCGCTCAAGTTGGCCCTGCAGAAAGCCGATCATCTTGACGGAGAAGACTGGATTGGCGAGGTTCTTCTGCACCGCATCTTTCAGGCCCTGCAATACGATCTGCTTGCGCAAATTGTTCTCTTTGCGCGGATCGTAAGGCGGCAGCGACAGGCCCTTCAGATAGCAAAGCGTCTGCGTGCCATCCAGCGTCTGCTTGCCCTGTGGGAACTTCCTGCAACTGCGCTGCACGCCCTTCAGGTAGATCGGGTTGGTCTCGATTTCGATCGGTGCATCGATCTCAATGGCGCCGAGCGTCTCGTCCACCAGGCCGCCGATGAAGGTATCCTCCAGCGTGATTTGGAAATCGATCACCAGGCCGGTGGCGTTTTCAACGGCCTCGCGCATGAGCGTAAAGCCGCCGTGCCGGTACGCTGTGTCGATCTTGGCCGGATGGCCGGACTGCCCGCGCGCCGTCATGTAGCGCTCGATCTCGGGTGCACGCGCATCATGGGTCAGTGAAATCTGCGTCAGTTTGTGTGTGCGCGTATCGAGCGACAGAATCGACATCGTGCCGATGATGTCGACCGGCAACGGCGGCTCATACGTTTCGCCATAGCCGAAGAACAGCACGTTGAGCCGGTTGCGGTTGATATCGGGGTCGATGCGCGTGCCGTACCCGGGCTCGGACTGCGCGCGGGCGGCACGCATGGCCAGCGCCGCTTCGATAACGGGCGCGATCGCCTCGTCGAATAGATCGGGGGCCACCGCCGCGGGCGGGGGGGCGGCCGGGTTTAGTTCCGGCGCAGCCGGGCCTTCCACCATGTTGTCCGTGTCGGGCGCGGGGGACTCCGTGCGAACCAGCGAACTGGATAGCGACGCCGCGCCGACGCACACGAGCAGCGTGATCAGCAACAGGCCCGCGAGGCCGTAGGCTTTAGTACGCAATTTCACGAATCGAACACACTCGGATTTGTTACCGCACGATGCGATAGACGCCAATCGCGTAGCCGTCGGGCGGAAGGACTGAGCGACAGTCGTTGGCATGCACAAACTGCACGCGCGCATCGTGCAGCAGACGTTCATGCCACGCATCGCTCGATACGATGTAGACGGCGCCGCGATCAATGATGTACTGCAGCAGGCGCGGCTCGTCGCGCATCCATGGTATCACATCCGGTGTGATGAGTCCAGCCATGTCCAGCACGGGCCGCCCGTTCAGAAAATACCCCACCGCGCCGATGTCGTGGACGGCCAGCATGTCACTGGATCGGGTGTTTGCGCCCAGCCAGCGCGCGGTCTGCACGCCGATGCAGTCCATGATGGCCGCATCGGTGGCGAGCGCCTGCGCGCCTCTAATCCAGAAGGCGAGCAGTAGGGTGCCGAACGTGAGGAGCCACGTCTTGCGGGCTACCCGTTCGATCGCGGGGGCGCGCCGTGCGAGTGCCCGGCCGATCCGCCAGGTACCCCACCAGCCGAGCACCAGCACCGATGGCAGGACCGGCATCTCGTAGCGTCCATGCTGGAATGTGCTGGGCAGCCGGATCGCAAACGCCAGCGTTATCGCGAGCCACCAGCCGAGCAGGACAGCCGCGTCAGTGCGCCGTTCGCGCAAGATGAGCCATGCGGCGGCCAGGAAGCCGGGCACGAGCACCAGTTGAGCGCCAACAAACATGATGGCCGACAGCGTAACCAGGTGGACGGTGAACGGAGTGGCACTGGTGATCTCAGCGAACTCCATCTGCTTGGCGAAGAATGTGTTGGGGAGCAGCGTCCCGCTGACGAGCCAGTTGAATGCGACATACGGAATCAGCGGCACGGCAACGCCGGTGGCCAGCGCGATGAGCGAGCGCATGCGGGCAGACGCTGCGCCGATGCGAGTGCCGGTTCGCGCGAGCTGCGCCAACCCGATCAGCCCGGCGAGCGCCATCCCCTCCGGCCGTGTGGCCGCCAGCAAGCCGCCCAGCAGGCCGACGAGCCAGAGCGGGCAACCCGACAGGTAAGTATCAAGCGCAAGCAGCATCAACGTTGTGAAGAACAGCGTCTCCATGCCTGAGAACGCCGCCCAACCCAGGTGCCATTCAAACGCCAGCGTGAAGGCGATGACCCATCTCAAACCTCGCGCTTCCGGGAAGAGTTGGGTGCTGATGCGGCCGGCGAGCATTGACGCGGCGCACAGGCAGACCATACCGAGCAGGTAGATCCACGCTTCGGGACCGAACGGCCACACGAACCCGGGCGACAAAAGCAGAGTCCACAGCGGAGCCGTTGATCCGGCACTGAGCTGGCCCGGTATGTACGCCATCTGGCCGTATTGTGCGATGTTGCGCGCGAACGTCAGATGAATCCACGCGTCGTCCAGCGGAAACGAAGGGCGACCGACCTGCATGATGGTCATGCCGACGTACAGGGCGCAGGTGGCGATCGCTACACATGCGAGCGCAAGGCGCGGTACGGACGACGTGTCAGGTTTCATTCGATGCGGAGAAGCCACACGGCGGCGCCGGTAGAATCGTGAAACGTGCTGACCAATGTGAAACGTGCGTCCGATCGCGGGTCCGCATACAATGCGGCGAGCGGGCGCGGGTGATCCGGCTGAAGCACCAGGTAGCGCGCGCCAAACTGCGCGGCAGCGCGGCGTACCGCATCGGCCGAGTCGCTTGGCACGGCGATGGCGGCGCGACGCGTGAAGTACCAGTAGAGCGGCGGGTTGATTGACAATACCGGTCCCACGTTGCCTTGCGGGGCGAGGTAGTCTCCGATGTCGCGATAGTATGTTTCGCGCTCGTTCCAGGGTGGTTCGTCGCCACCGCGCATGCTGGATGCGTAGAAGCCCGCGCTCAGCAGTAATGCCAGTGCAGCGAACGCAAATCCAAACACGCGCTCGGCCTGACGGATATTCCAGCGCCGGCGCGCAGCCGCGTATGCGATGACGGCTGACAAGCCCGGTGGCGCCATAACGTACAACGCGGGCAGCACGGCGGCCAGCGAGTGCAGCATCGTGCCACGCCAGGACACGCCGCTCAAAGCCGTGCTCATGACAATGTACAGGGTTACCGTGTAGATGCCGATGGCCCGTGCGAACGGGTTGCGGCGGAAAACCCATACGCCGATCAGCGCCAACGGGAAGAATACGATATGCAGCGCGCCGATCAATGTCGCCAGGTTCAGCAGAAGCGCGCGGCCGATCTGTGCGGCGACGGCCTGCGGCCCCGTGGCCAGAAAATACTCAAGCGTCAACGCCGTGTCGAAGCTGAACAGATCATCGTAGCTGCGCACGAACAACGCGCCGCCCGGCAGGGGCGATCCAAAGGCGGCGATGTTGCGCAGGAACCACGGGAGCATCACGACGAGGTATCCAGCGATCAGACCAGGGACTCTGCGCGCCGCGTCGCGCCCGCTCGCCACAAGCCACAGCGCCGGGATGAGCCACAGGAATCCGTCGGCGCGGGTCAAGTGGGCCAGGCCGATCAACAGGCCGGTCGCCAGGGCAGGGCGGACGCTCCCGGTACCATCGCTGGCCGCGTGCGATACGAGTGCTGCAATAGCGGTCCCGATCAGGGCGTAGAGGGCGAACGAGTCAATCGCAGCCCAGTATGCTGTGTAGAACGATGCAAACAGCATGAGTAGCGATGACAACGCTGCCCAGTCGCGCCGTCCGAAGAGACGCATGCTGACTGCCCAGGTTAGCGGCACCAGCGCGGCCGAAAACAGGATCACCGGAATCTGCGCGGCGCGGTAGCCGTCCAGCGGCAGCCAGAGGAACGGCGCGACGATCACGGAAGTGAGGGGCATCCAGTACGCATTGCTCGGTTGCGGCAGCATGGCCGGATGGGTGAGATAGTTCCAGACGAAGTTCTCGGTCAAGCCGCGCCCGCTCGCCAAGGAATCGGCCACCGCATAGTAGTATGCTGCGTCCATGTAGCCCGGCTGCGTCTGCGGCACGGCCAGCACGAGGCGCGCAATGAGCGCGACGAGAAACCATGCGCCCAGCATACGGCGCGCGTACATCACTTAAGCTCCAGTAGCGTGTAGCCGTCGCGCCGGTACAGTTCGCGTCCGAACTCGGTGCGCAGGCGCTGCAGGTTAGCCACATCGTCAACGGTATAGGCGTTGATATGCTGCTCGATCGCGAAGCGCGCGCCGAAATCGAAGATCAGGGCGTGCGAGTAACCCTCATGCTTCCATTGCTGCACTGCCGCATCCATGTTGCCCGCGATGGCAACGCCACGGTGCAGTGCATCGAGCAGCGGGTCGGCGCGCACGGAGCGCCGGGCCAGGTAGGCGCGCGGTTCCCAGAAGAACTGCACGCGCGCGCTTGCCGGCAGTTCGTCGATGGCGCGCATTGCGCCGACGTAGCCCGGCCACTGTCGTGCGGTGTAGGCCGCTGGCGATTCCATGCCGAGCACGGTCGCCACCGGGTTTGCACTGAGTAACCCGACCGTCTCGCGCGCGATACCCAGCGTCAGGACAGTGGCCAGTATCACCCAGAGAAGCCGCCTTAACGATATCTGTGGCAGATCGAACGCTCGTAGCTTCGTTGCCGCACCGGCTAGTGTCGGGATGAGTAGAAATATCGCCGGCAGCAACAGACGTGTCTGCCGCAGGGCGCTGGAACTGATTACGCCCGCCAGCCACAGCGCCGCCCAAAGCGAGGCGACCAGAAGGCCCGGTCCATCGCTGTGAGGCGCATGGTCGGCTCCCACCGTGAAGCGAAACAGCAGCAGCGGCAAAAGCATGAGCACGATCGGCCCAATCAGTCCGTCGGCCGAGGCATCGCCAAGGCCGATGGTGGCTGTCAAAGGCAGGCTTAATATCGCGACAGGATCTAACCCAATACCCGTACCGGGTTGTGCATACCAGAGCGAGCGGGCCGCATCCCAACCGAGGCCGTCAAATATGAATGGGTAGAACGGATTGCCGGTGAAGCTCCAGTTCTTGAGGTACCATGGGGCGGCGCTGGCGGCGGTGATCACCGCGAAGCGCGCGGCCGGGCGCAAGGACTTTTTCCGGTTCGTCAGCAGCAAGTGCAGAACCAATCCAAGCGGAACGACAAAGGCGGTGTACTTGAGTCCCAACGCGCCACCCGCCATGATAGCCGAAAGGCCGAGCCAGGCGGATTCGCGGGATTGGCACCAGTGAGTGTATGTGTACGTCGCCGCGAGGCAATAGAACGCGAGTGTGAGGTCGTTGTAGGCCCAGCCTGCGAGCGAGAACAACGCTGGAATTGACAGTAAGATTGCCAGCGCGTAGCGGCTGCTCTCCGCTGACGGCGACTGCCTGCGCGTCATAAGCAGTACGAGCGCAATGGTGAGCAGTCCGTAGCAGTAGTGGAGAAGCTGAGCCGCAATGTCGCTCTGCAAATCCATCGCCAGCAGATAGAGCGACGTCATCAGCAGGGGAAATTGCTCTTGCGGTAGCGCCTCTCCAAGCCACTGGAGGCGTCCGGTTTCCAGGCTGCGACGGGCCACGTTCAGATGATAGAGCCACGAGTCATACGCGACAGGGGGGGCGAGCGCTGTGAGCAGCGATAGGCCCAGCATGATCGCCGCCGCGACGAAAAGCGGTGCCGGGCGGCGAACGACGGCGGCGCGGCGCAGGTCGCGGGCAAGCTGGGGGATGGCGGGGACCGACACCAGCAGTGGAATGCCAATCGCCACGCTGAACACGAGCCAGGGATGCAGCCAGCCGAGCAGTGCCAAGACAAATGCGAGGAAACTAAGTGCCATCAATCCAACACCTGCCGCCATCAGCCAGAACTCGAGGCGATCCGTAGGCGTCGCGTGAGCGGGCGGGAACGGCAATCGCGACAAGCGCGCGCCGAACGCACTCGCAACGGCGACGATCATGGCCGCGACGCCCAGGTTAAGCGCCGTATCAAGCAACCCGGCGAGCGACGGCGCATCGCGGAACGCGCTCAGTCCCGCGGCGATGTCGCCGATCTCGTCGGGGCGCAGCGGCTTTTGGACGACATAGTATGCGGCCAGCACCAGCGCGGCCCATACGAGGAACGCCAGCGACAGCGTCCAGATGGCGCGCGGGGACGGAGAGGGCATAGGGGCCTACGTCATAGCGCTGCGAGGAGTGTCGTGGCCGTTGCAGTGATATGGCATGGCTGGTCTGTGCAACATTTACACGCCATCGTGAGGTTGGCGAACCCAACGAACCCACTGTACCCCAGCATCCATTTCCACTCGATCCAATTGAAATCCAGAGAGAGCACTTACCGCTTGGTACTTGGGCCGTTGATGCTGATGAGGGTCGGCCAGTTGGTATTCGAGCCGATCAAATGGAGTCTGCCCCACGCTGCGATCGGCCCACAGCAACTGTCGGATCGGATTGGTTCTGATGGCTGTATCCAGTTCCACCCAGCTGACCTCCTCGATTGATAGTATCAGGATTGCTGTGAAGCCATGTGCTGGCGACGAAGGGATGTCCGAACTGAACTTGAGATTCGGATAGCGGTAGCGCGCTGGGGCTTGTCGGTCCTCCGAGAGCGCCACAACATGCTGGCAGTTGGGTGCGAGGTTGAACGACATAGTCCCGGTAGTTTCGCCAAGGACAAGCCATCGGTCATCTTCAGAAACAAACTGCCGTACGTATGTCGCTTCATGCGAATGCCAATAGCGTGGATGCAAGCCGGTTTCATATTCGTAGGAGCGCTGGTCGATAAGACGTTCAACCTCATGTCGCAGCGAAAGCAGGAAGCGTATCGACTGGTTTGCCGGCAGCGACCAGCCATAATTGCGAAGCAGGGTGTGAATCCAGCGGGCGGGTAGCCGACTGATCGCAGCTCGGATGGCCCTCGTCCGCATCGGGAATACATTACGTCGGGAGCCGGCGATCTTCTGGGGCATATAGTCAGGCTCGACAGAATCGCTGACAGCCCTTGAGTCGTGCCAACCCATCGAACACACGTGGTTGAATTGCCAGTTGATGGTCGCCAATGGCTGGTTACGAATTTCCTGCGAGATGAATCCAATTGTCTGAACCCGGTACCATGTGGCAAATAGGTGGGACGCTTCCGGGCCGGCCCAATTGCTGGTCATTGAGCCGTGCGCGTACGGTTCGTATCGCCTGTAGACAAAGCCGCCGTCTGGCATCTGCTTGTCAAGGATGCTGCCCAAAGCGCGTTTCAGAGCGCTTTTTACGTCAGCAGCGCGGTATCCAGTGCGCTGATACAAGTTGACGAGAGTGTCAATGGCATCCACGTCCTCGCATGCTCCACCTCCCCCGGCGATGTGGAAGCCTCCATCGGTGTGTTGCAGCGCCAGAATCGTGTCAATGATGCGCTCAGCATACTTCACGGGCCGCTCGTGATAGAAATAGACGATGAGTTGGTGCGCGGCGCCGTACAACGCGGTGTGGGCGTCACACAGGTCAGTACCCCAAAGCCCAGTCCGCGGGTCTTGTTTGGAGTCCAGCCAATCGAACCACGTTGTGAGAGCCTGCGCGGCTGTGGGGTGCGACTGCTTGTCGGCCAACCACGTTAGCCCTTGCCCCACAATCAGCAGCTTATTGCCCTCCAACCAGGCATTCCGAAAATCACGTTGGTTGAGCCAGGCAAGCAAGTTGTCAGGATCGGCATATTCATCTATGTAGGCAAGCCGGTGCCTCGGTTGTTGCCCAAGCAATTCCAATGCAGGCAGGACCATGCCCGTAAGGTGCATGGCGAGATAATGTGAATCGACTGAAGTTGCAAGGATATCATCTCTTGCAATCTCCGGGCCGTTATACAGACCAGTATTGGGGTCCTGCCAGCCATTGATGAAGTCGGCCCAATTGCGTCGTTCATCGGCGGTGGACACTTCCTGAAGTGCGCCAATATAGTGCAACGTCATCGCAGCGAAAATTGATGCTGACAAAGTGACAATGCCACCGGGGCCCGAAACAAAGACACCCGGGTCGCGCTGGCGCTGTGCCAGAACAAACTGAATTATGCGACGCTGAAACTCTCGTGAAAAATCAATCATCATAAAGCAAATCTGCGTGTTTCGGCCAAATTCCGTGTTGGGCAGCACGGTGCCAGGCCCATCCCGCTCATCGTGCGTATGGCCCGCCGCAAACCGCCATCTTCGCGGCAGCAGCGTTCAGGAGCGGCTACCATGTTGTTGGCAAACACCGTTTCGGCCCCACTCGCGGGGCCAACTACCGATTGGAATAAACGGCGGTCGGGGGTGTTGCCAGGCTGTCGTTATCGAGCGTGATTGATGTCAAGTGTGGAACAAACACACCACGAAACTCCGATGGCGTATATGTGGCCCCAGTCACATAGAACCATTTCGAGTAGGCCATGGCCAAAGACATGCCCTCCAGCTGTCCCTCGATTTCTGCGCTTGCATTGTAAGCGCCGCCCGACAATTGAAGCGGATCAATTGTAATTGAAATAAGCCCTTGGCCGGACAGCGTCCCGATTTCACATCCGGCGTCGCGCGCACGCACCTCACAACACGCCGAGCCATCGGATTGAGTGATCCGAGCGATCACGTTGGCCGATGGCACAGGTTCATGGGCCACGAAGTGAATCTTGAAAGTGGCTGCATCGACATGCGAAAACTCCGAGCAGGGCAAGCCATCCAATCCGCAGACTTCTACGTTTGTAATGCGAATGGGGCCGGACGATTCACCGCGCGAGCCGTCCTCACTACTTGAGGTTGCCATGAGGCCGTCTCTCTGTTGCCGGTGTTGCCACGCCTCGTACTCATTGATTGCGTCGACCGTATCACCGGCAAAGCGGATCGTTCCATCTTGTATGAATAGCGCTCTCTCGCACGCACTCTTAACCTGATACGGGTTGTGCGAGACGAATACAATGGTTGTTCCTCGAGCGCGAAGTTCGCGAAGCCTCTGAATGCACTTCATCCGGAACTGCGCGTCGCCAACGGCAAGGACCTCGTCGACCAGCAGAATATCAGGCTCAATGTGTGCGGCAATGGAAAATCCCAGCCGCACATACATGCCCGATGAGTACCGTTTCACTGGTGTATCCAGAAACCTCTCAAGCCCTGAGAACGCAACGATGCTATCAAAGAGGCGGGCCGTTTCGGCGCGGCGCAGGCCCAGAATACTGCCGTTAAGGTATATGTTTTCCCTGCCGGTCAAATCGGGGTGAAAGCCAGCGCCCAGTTCGATCAAAGCCGCAAGCCGGCCATCGACAGTAATCTGCCCACTGGTGGGTCGCGTAATGCCTGCCAGAAGCCGCAAGATCGTTGTCTTACCTGCGCCGTTTGGGCCAATCAACCCTAGGGCCTCCCCGGGTTTGAGCGAAAAGCTGACGTCGTTCAGAGCCCAAAAGTCATTCGTATCTTTCTTCCGGGCAGCAGATTGCGGCACGAGGCTCGGCAGTAGTTCTCGCAGGCTCCGACGCAAGCCGCCAAGTTGATAGCGTTTGGACACATGCTCAAACCGAACGATATTGCTCATATCTGTCTCTAAATGAGGTCCGCGAAGTTCGGCTCTTGGCGCTTGAAGTAGGTATACCCCAAAACGAAAACGCCAATAGACATAATAGCGCTGTAGCCTATGAACACCATGTTAGGAAATTCGCCTGCCAATACGACGCTTCTGTAGGCATCAATCAATCCGGCCAGCGGGTTAAGCATGTAGACAAGTCGCCAGTCGTCAGGCACCATTGAAATGGGGTAGATAATCGGGGACGCGTACATGAGCAACTGGACTGCAATTGGTATCACAAACCGTATATCTCGAAAGAATACGTTGACCGCGGATAGGAAGAGGACTATGCCGACAGTCAACAACAGCTGCAGAACCAGCAAAGGAATTACGAACACTATCGTCCAGCTCAGTTGGAACTGATAAAACAAGGACAAGGCGAGGAAGATTGTTGATGCAATCCCAAAATCGAGTAGGGCTGCAAGTACACTTGCGATCGGTAGTATTTCGCGCGGGAAGTAGACCTTGGTCACAAGGGAGATATTGTTCACGAGAGACGGCACGGCAAATGTGATCGACGTGGCGAACAGCGTCCACGGCAGTAGTGCCACATAGGAGAACAGAGGGTAGGGAATACCATTGGTGGTAACGCGCGCCCAGTATGAGAAGATCACAGTGAACATAATCATGAGCGATAGTGGTTGTAAGATGGCCCACAGGCTGCCAACAACCGACTGCTTGTAACGGATTTTGATTTCACGCTCTGTCCATGCGACTAGCAGGTCCCGATGCTTCCACAAACTGCGCAATATAGTCATAGATGGTGGTTTCCAATCGTCGATGAACAGTTCACATGTCTCCGCAACGTGGGTGCAACTCTGAAATTGTGCGCACGGATGTACTGATTTGGCCAAAAACCTTCAGACAAGCGTTTAGGCGACTTTCTGGCATTCTGTAGGAACTGAGATTCGCAGGATACCAGGAGCCGCCCAATCGGATACACATTACGGGAGATTAACTCAAAAAGCAAGTTCGGCCAGTGCCCCTCAACCGGACCTAAGCCATGGAAGGGTAGGGGAACCAGGCGCTCTTGTGACGAATGACCCATATAGCAAAACCGGGGCGAATGTGTCGCCCCGGTACGCTGTGAGTGGAAAACGCGTGGTAGCGCCTAGATACTGCGCCGTCCAAAAGCGCCTGGGCGGCGCGGCAGCCGGCGTGGGCCAAAGCTGCGCCGCGTCGCCTGCGCCGACGGGACGTAGCGCGCCGTCGTGTCCGTCAGCCCTTCGACATGCCGCCGCTCGATCTTCTGCTTGAGCAGCCCCTCGATCTTGCGCACCATCTCCTCGTCGCTGGCGGTCGCCAGGCTCACGGCGATGCCGGCGGCGTGAGCGCGGCCGGTGCGGCCGATGCGGTGCACGTAGTCCTCGGACACCATCGGCATGTCGAAGTTGACGACATGCGAGACGCCCTGCACATCGAGGCCGCGCGCGGCGATGTCGGTCGCCACCAGCACGCGCGATTTGCCGCGGCGGAACGCCTCCAGCGCGGCGACACGCTGCGACTGCGAGCGGTTGCCGTGGATGACCTGCGCGCGGATGTCGGCGCCGTGCAACTGCTTGGCGATCCGGTCGGCGCGGTGCTTGGTGCGGGTGAACACCAGCACGCTCTGCATCTCGTCGTCGTTGAGCAGCTTGCTCAGCAGCGCGACTTTGTGCGTCTCGGCCACCGGGTACAAAATCTGCGTGATCGCCGGCGGCGTCGAGGTCTTCTCGACCTGAATGCGAACCGGCTGGCGCGTCATTTCGCCGGCCAGGCTGACGATCGATGGAATCAACGTCGCCGAGAAAAGCATGGTCTGGCGCTCGGCCGGCAGCAGCCGCGCAATGCGGCGCAGGTCCGGCAGGAAGCCGACATCCAGCATGCGGTCGGCCTCATCCAGCACCAGGATTTCCAGCCCGTCGAATTTGACGTTGCGCCGCTCGACGTGGTCGAGCAGGCGGCCGGGGGTGGCAATTACGATGTCCAGCCCGCGCCGCAACTGTGTTTCCTGCGGCCCCAATCCGACGCCGCCATAGATGGCGGCGCTGCGCAGATCGGTGGCTGCGCTCAACTGCTTTGTATGGTCGGCCACCTGCAGCGCCAGCTCGCGCGTCGGCACGAGGATCAGCGCGCGCAGCTTGTGCGGGCGTTCCCCGGCGGCGAGCAGCCGGTGCAACAGGGGCAGCATGAACGCCGCCGTCTTGCCCGTGCCCGTTTCGGCCGACCCCAGAATGTCCTGCCCGGTCAGCGCCATCGGCACCGTGGCCGCCTGAATCGGCGTCGGCTCGCGGAACGCCATGCGCTGTACGCCCTTCATTAGGCGCGGATCGAGATTGAAATCAACAAACTTCATGAAACTCCTGAATGCGGTGCAAATTTGCCGAGGTGAACGACCGCAGGGACACAACGGATTGAGGGGCAGCAAAAACAGTAAGGCCGCCAGGCGAAAGGTCGGGCGGCATGGTACCAACCGGATTCACTTCTCTCCAATGAGAATCAGCTTAACAGGTTTTGGCGCAATCTCCAAATCGGGCGCCAGGTGGGGCGAACCATTGGCGAATGGTTCCGCAATGACAAGCACATCCGCGCCAATGCTTCGCCCCTACGCATCGTGCGCGGTGGACGTGTCCGCATTGGCGTCGCGCACGACCACGCCGAACAGCGTGACGACCTGCGCTGCCTGCGCCGCGTCGATGATGACGCCCTTGAGTTCGGCGGCGCCCGCCCGCGCGTTGTTCAGGATCGATCCGCGCAAATCGGCGCCGGCCATGCGCGCACCGTGAAATACGACGTCCGTCAGGTCGCACCCGGCAAACACGACCCCGGTCAGATCGGCTTCCAGCAGCGTCGCGCCGGTCAGGTTGCACTGCTCGAACCGGACGGCCCGGCAGCGTGCCAGCACCAAAACGGCGTCGCGCAGATCACACTCGCGGAAGACAACGTCCTCGAGGCGACACTCGGGCCATTGCGCGCCGAGCAGGCGGCACTCGCTGAACTCGACGCGCTGGAAGCGTGGGCGATCACAGATCGTGTTTGACAGGTCCGAGACTTCCACCCGCGCGTCGATCAACCGAAACTGCGGCAGCGTCGCACCGCTGAATACGGCGCGCCGTATGAGCGCTTGCTCGAAGCGTATGCCAGCCGCGGTCTGCCCGATCCAGTCCCAGTTGGTGAACAGACCGCCCTCAAAGACGAATTGCTCCATCGGTCTTTGGGGAGCGCGTGGCGGCAATTGTTTCGGCAGGCGCGGCGCAAGCACGGCGGCGGGAGTGGTTGTTTTCATCTGCTCGGAGTTTACCCCAGGCACTGCACAATCGCAAGCAATGCGCCGTCCCGTCAATCCTCTTCGATGAAGCTCAACGCGCTGTCGAGGTCGGCCATCAGGTCAGTGGCATCCTCCAGCCCGACGCTGACACGGAAGAACTGTTGCCCGTGGTAGTCGTGGTAGACCATGATCAGGCTTTCCTCGTGGCCGAGGCAGGTGGCATGCGTGAACAGCCGCAGCCGCCGCAGAACTTCCGGGCGCTGGCTCGGGTCGCCCTTGATATCAAAGTTGAGCATGCCGCCAAAGCCGTTCATCTGCTTGGCCGCGAGATCGTGCTCGCTGTGGCTGGCCAGCCCGGGATAGCGCACCCAGGCGACCGCGCGGTGCTTTTCCAGGAACTCGGCGACCGCCAGCGCGTTTTGGTTGTGCCGCTCCATGCGCAGCGCAAGGGTCGTCGTGCCGCGCATGATCTGCCAGGCGTTGAACGGGCTGATGCAGCCGCCCATGTCCTTGACCGCAAAGCGGCGAATCTTGGCGATCAGGTCGCGGCGGCCCAGCACCGCGCCGCCCAGTGCATCGCCGTGGCCGTTTATGTACTTCGACAAGCTGTGGATCACCAGGTCGGCCCCGAGCGCCAGCGGCTGCTGGGTGGTCAGTCCCGACCACGTGCTGTCCACGGTGAGCAGCGCGCCGGCGGCGTGGGCGATGCGTGCGATGGCTGCGATGTCGCTGATGCGCGTCGTAGGGTTGCCGGGCGTCTCGATGTGAACTAGCCGCGTCTGCGGCGTCAGCGCCCGGCGCACGTTTTCCGGGTCCGACGTGTTGACAAGCGACGTTTGGATGCCGAACTGGTTTGGCAGGTAGTCGAGCAGGACGTTGCGTGTCGAGATGTAGGCGATATCGGACGAGACGACATGCTCGCCGGTCTTTAACAGCGCGAACAGCGTGCCCGACACCGCCGCGACGCCACTGGCCGTGACGACGCAGTCCTCGCCGCCCTCGAGCGCCAGCAGGCGCTCCTCCAGCCAGCGTTGGTTGGGGTTGCCGTCGCGCGCGTAGATGAACAGGCTGCCGTCGAAGTCAAACTGCGGCGGCATTTCGTAGTTGTTCGACATGATCAGCGGCGGCTTGATCGCTTTGGTCCCGGCGTCGGGCACGCTGCCGGCGTGAATGCTGCGCGTGTTGAAGCCCATCGTTGAGTAATCGGTCATGGGAATAGTCTCCGGTCGTAGATTGGTGGCTGAAGTACGGAGCGGTTTCTCGAACCAACCGATACGCAAACGTCATTGCGAGAAGGCGAAGCCGACGAAGCAATCTCGACAAGCCTCAAGCCGAGATTGCTTCGCCCCCTGCGGGGGCTCGCAACGACGCTTATGGGCGCCTCACGCGGCCGGCAGCGCCTCGTGCAGCAGGCGCAGCCAGTTCCCGCGCATGAAGCCTTCGATGTCGTTGGCGCTGTAGGCGCGCGCCCGCAGCCGCGCCGGAAATTTCTGCAGGTCGGCGATGGTGTCGACGTCGCTCGGGCATTGTTCGGTGCCGAATCCGCCGTCCAGATCGGTGCCGATCGCCACGTGGCGCGCGTTGCCGGCGAGTTGGCAAATGCGATCAACGTGGTCGAGCACGGTGTTCAGCGTCACGATCTCCGGATTTGGCTGCATTGTGTCAAAGCCGGGGTGCAGCATCCAGTCATCGAACGCCACGCCGATGACGCCGTCGCGGGCGATAATGGCGCGGATCATCTCGTCCGTGAACTGGCGCTGGTGCGGCACCAGTGCGCGGCAGCAGTTGTGCGTGGCGATGACCCGGCCGTGGAAGACGTCGATCGCTTCCCAGAATGTGCCGTCGGCCGTGTGGGTCAGGTCGAGGATGACGCCGAGCTTCTCCATGTTGGCGAGCAGTGGGCGTGCGGGCGGAAACAGGCCGCCGACGGTGTTTGTGCCGTGTGCGTAGTAGCTGCTGCCATAGTGCGAAAGGCTCAGCACGCGCAGGCCGGCATCCCACCACGGGAAGATGTCGTCCGGTTCCAGCAGGCAATCTGCGCCCTCGATGCAGAGCACATAGCCGAGCGGCGCGGCTTCTGGCGAACGCGTCCACTCGGCCTGGTGCGCCTCGATTGCCGACCGCGTCGATAGCTGCCGCAGGACGCCCTGCTTCTCCAGAAGGCGGTAATACAGCAACTGCGCCTGTCCCGCGACGGTGCACGCCTCCGCGCTGAAGTCGAGTGGCGTCTTGAAGCCGGTCGCGCGCCGCGCGTTGACGGTGGCGAAGCATATGAATATCTCGCCGCGCCGCATCTCGGGGAAGCAGACCGTATTGCGGGCGCGGCCTTTGCCGTCCATGCCGACCTCCCATGCGCGCACTTCGTGAACGGTCTGCTTCAGGTCGCGATTGAAGAACAGTGCGTTGTAGCCGAGGTCGAGGTGTCCATCGATGCACAACATGCGTCGTCTCCTTTGAGCAATCGGGTGGTGGTGCGTTGGGCTACATCAGTTCGACGATGCACGCTTCGCCCTGGCCGACGCCGACGCACAGTGTCGCCAGACCGTAGCGCACCTGGCGTCGCTGCATCTCATATAGTAGCGTGGTCAGGATGCGCGCCCCGGAGCAGCCCAGCGGGTGCCCCAGCGCGATGGCGCCGCCGTTGACGTTGGTCATATCGTGGCTCAGGCCGAGTTCCTTCATGACTGCCAGTGCCTGCACCGCAAACGCCTCGTTCAGTTCGACCAGGCCGATGTCGGCGATGGACAGGCCGGCGCGCTCCAGTGCTTTGCGCACGGCTGGCACGGGGCCAAGGCCCATCACACGCGGGTTCACGCCGGCGGCCGCGCCGGTCACGATGCGTGCCATTGGGCGCATACCCATCGCACTCGCCTTCGACTCGCTCATGAGCAGCAGGGCCGCCGCGCCATCGTTGAGGCTCGACGCGTTGCCGGCCGTGACCGTCCCGCCGTGGCGGAACGCCGGCTTGAGCGCCGCCAGCTTTTCCAGCGAGGTGTCCTTGCGCGGTTGCTCGTCGCGATTCACCTGCAGCGGGTCACCCCGGCGCTGTGGAATGCTGACGGCCGTGATCTCGGCGTCGAAGCGGCCGGACTCCTGCGCTGCGACCGCCCGCTGGTGCGACGCCAGCGCAAAGGCGTCCTGTTCCGCGCGCGAGAAGACCTTTTCAATCTCGTAGATGTTCTCGGCCGTTTCGCCCATCGCTTCGAGCGGGAAGCGCGCTTGCAGTTTCGGGTTCGGGTACCGCCAGCCGAGCGACGTATCGTAGACCGTCACGTTGCCGGTGGGGAACGGCCCTTCGGCTTTTGGCATGGACCACGGCGCGCGCGTCATGCTTTCGACACCGCCGGCGACCAGGACATCGCCCTCGCCGCACTTGATGGCGCGCGCCGCGTTGTTCACCGCCGCGAGCCCGCTGGCGCAAAGCCGGTTGACGGTCTGCGCCGCCACGGACTGCGGCAGGCCGGACAGCAGAGTCGCCATGCGCGCCACGTTCCGGTTGTCTTCGCCAGCCTGGTTGGCGCATCCGAAATGCACCTCTTCGATCGCGGCCGGGTCGATGCCGCTGCGCCGGACCAGTTCGGCGATCACATGGGCGGCCAGGTCGTCCGGACGCACGTCTTTGAGTACGCCGCCGTGTTTGCCGATCGGCGTTCGTATTGCGTTGACGATGACGGCAGAATGCATAGCCTCTCCTTTGCTCGATGCGGGGGGTCTTTCTGCACGGCCAGTTTACCTGAGCGTGACGCCGGGCGCAACCCGCTAGCTTTGACGCTTTGACGGGTTATACCGCCAAACTGTCGGGGTTGCGCCCCCTCGTCATGCCGGCATGGTGTTAGCCGGCATCCACTGTCTCCATAGCCAGCGCCACCTTTTTGAATGGATTCCGGCCAATAACATGCCGGAATGACGGTCTGGCTTACCGTGCGATCCCTACACTTTTGCTGTATACCCGCTTTGACGCACCGATGGCGGCGACTATAATCGTCAACAAGGGTGGCGTGTCTGTGGCCGATCTCGCAGCGTGCGCGCCGCCAATCTGGCTGACAAGGAGCCGTATATGGATCCCGTTCGCATTCTCTACGTTGGCGACTCCGAGATTGTCCTGAACCGCTATCTGGTCGGCGCAGACGTCATTGAACAGTCCTACTTCAATGACAACGGCCAATGGTTCCGGAAGGCGATGGCGCCCGACCCGAGCGTTGCGGTGCGGCACATTACGCCGCATGGCGTCCCGGCGGAGTTCCCGGCCACGCTGGCCGAACTGAAGCAGTATCAGGTCGTGATCTTCAGCGATGTCGGATACAATTCGATGATTTTCTATCCCGGCCTCACGCCTCCGTATGTGTACCCGCTGGGCCCGGATCGCGTCGGCATGGTTCGTCAGTTCGTGGCAGAGGGGGGCGGATTCCTGATGGTGGGCGGCTACCTGTCGTTCGGCGGGATCAACGGGATTGCGCGTTGGTGGGACACGGATATCGAGGCCATTTTGCCGGTGCACATCGCGCACCATGACGACCGGGTCGAAGTCACGCAGGGCTTCCAGTTCGAGCGGGTCCTGCCGGATCATCCGATCGTGGCCGGCCTGCCGTGGGACGCGGCGCATTGGACATTGTGCGGATACAACCGGCTGGCAGCCAGGCCGGAGGCAACGGTCGTCGCGCGTTACCAGGCGGATCCGATCATCGCCTGCCGCGCATTCGGCAGCGGGCGTACGGCAGTATTCGCCTCGGACTTTGCCCCGCACTGGGCCGGCGATTTCGTTCACTGGCCTCACTACGCCGCGTTCTGGCGGCAGATGGTGCGCTGGCTGGCGAAGCGCACTGGATAGCTGCGAGGCGGCCTCCGCTCTCCTGGCGATTGGGCCGCTAAACGGCCCCGCAGTAATGGCACCGGCGGCGCGCCAGAAAGGCGCGCCGCCGGGTTGTGTGGCTTGCGTCACGCACTCATGCGGTGGACTATTCGTATCTCAGGGCATCAATCGGGTTGAGTTGCGAAGCACGGCGCGCCGGGTAGATGCCGAAGAACAGACCGACGGCTGACGAAAAGCTCAGCGCCAGGATGACCGAGCCGGTGTCGATGCTCGCCTGCAGAAGCCCGGAGATGCTGACGGCCAGCGCAATCGCCGCGCCGAGCAGCAATCCGATGACGCCGCCGGTCAGGCTGATGACGACCGCCTCGACGATGAATTGCAGCAGGATATCTTGTGGGCGCGCACCGACGGCTTTGCGCAGGCCGATCTCGCGGGTGCGCTCGGTCACGCTCACCAGCATGATGTTCATGATGCCGATGCCGCCGACGAGCAGCGAGATGCCCGCGATGGCTGCCAGAAACGACGTGAGCAGGCCGGTGATGGTTGAGAGGATGGACAGGAACGATGCCTGGTTAAAGACCGTGAAATCGTCATTGCTTCCGTCGCTCTTGAGGCGATGGCGATCACGCAGCAGCGCGCCGATGCGCGCCTGCACGCCGTCAATATTGGCGCTGTCGGTGACGCCCAGCGTGATCATCGAGACGACGAAATGGTTGCCGTCGGGTGTGCGCGAACCGGGAAAGCGCTGCTGCGCGAAGCTGATCGGAATGAAGGCGCGGTCGTCGATCGAGCCGAAACCGCCACCGCCTTTGGCCTCCAGCACGCCGATCACGCGCAGCGTCGAGTCATTGATGCGCACGGTTTGCGCGACCGCCTGGCCCTTGCCGAACAACGCGCCAGCTAGCTTCGAGCCCAGCACGATAACGGCTGCCCCGTCCTGCACATCGGCCTCGGAAATGAAGCGGCCGTCCTTGATGGTCAGGTTGTTCAGCGAGAGTGCAACGGCGGTCGTGCCCATCAGTGCCGCGCTCTTATCGGCGGCGGCGGCGACGATCTGGCCGCTGGTGTTGAACTGCGGCGCAACGCCGTTCAGCGGCAGGTTCAGTCCGATGATGGCGCTTACATCGTCGACGGTCAGCGACGCCGCGCTGGCGGTGGCGCCGGGCCCCTGGTTGCTCAGGCGGCCCGGGATGATGCTCAGCAGGTTGGTGCCAACCGATTGCACCTGACCGGTAATGGCGGCGCTCGCGCCGTTGCCCAGGGCGAGCAGCGCGATCACCGAGGCGACGCCGATGATGACGCCGAGCATGGTGAGCAGCGAGCGCACCTTGTTGGCCAGGAGGCTGTCAAATGCCATGCCCGCGATTTCAACCAGGTCCACCGTGCCGTCATAGGCGAGTGGCGGCAGCACCGCATGGTTGCCCGCCTCGCCGGACAGCGCGTCGACAGACAACGCCGTGCTCGTTGTGGTCATCGTGTTCATCCTTGGTCCTCAGGCAGCCACGGCAATATGCATGGCCTGCTGGCGGTCGCCAACGAGGCGGCCGTCGCGCATGGTAAGCACCCGGCGCGCGTAGGCGGCGATGTCGGCCTCGTGCGTGACCATGACGATGGTCAGGCCCTGCTCGCGGTTGAGCCGCTGCAGAATCGTCATGATCTCGGCGCTGGTCGTCGTGTCCAGCGCGCCGGTGGGCTCGTCGGCCAGCACGACGGCGGGGCTGCCGGACAGCGCGCGCGCGATGGCCACGCGCTGCTGCTGGCCGCCGCTCAATTCGCTGGGGCGGTGGTCGACCCGCTCGGCCATGCCGACAATTTCGAGGGCTGTGCGGGCGCGCTCGCGCCGTTCGCGGCGCGGCACGCCGCGATAGATCAGCGGCATCTCGACGTTCTGCGCGGCGCTCTGGCGCGGCAGCAGGTTGTACTGCTGAAACACAAAGCCGAGTTTACGCGCGCGCACCGACGACAGCGCATTCCCGTCCAACTGCGCGACCTCTTCGCCGTCCAGCATGAAACTGCCGCTGGTCGGCGTGTCGAGGCAGCCCAGCAGGTTCATCAGTGTGCTCTTGCCGCTGCCGCTCGGGCCCATGATGGCGACGAACTCGCCGCGCGCAATCTCGAACGAAACCCCTCGCAGCGCGGGCACCTCAACGCTGCCCATATGATACGTCTTGGTCAGTTCGGTGACCGCAATCATGCTGTCCATAGCCCGCTTAGCCTCCGCCGAACGGACTGGCCGGGCGCGTCACATTGCCGGGCAGAGCCAGGATGCGCATGCCCTCGCTCAGGCCGCTGATAATTTCCGTGTGCGCGCCATCGCTGATCCCGGTCTCGACATCGATATCACGGGTCTTGCCGTTGGCGTCCAGCACCTGGACGATATGCCTGGAACCTTTGGGCAGCAGCGCCGCGTTCGGCACCAGCAAGACGCCGTCTTTCTCCGCCGTAATAATGCTCAAGTTGGCCGTCATGCCCACCTTGACGCGCGCGCTGCCGTCGGCGAAGATCACGCGCACGGCATAGGTTACCACGCCATTGGAAACGTCAGAGGCGGGCGCGATATATGAGATCCGGCCCCGCTCGATCCAGCCGGCCAGCGAATCGATAGTCAGGTCGACCGGCATCCCGGTTTGCACTTTGACCACGTCGTTCTCGCTCAGCTTGAGCTTGACGTGCAGTTGGCTGCGATCCATCAGTCGGACCGCCGCGACGGCCCCCGTGGCACTGCTGCCTTGTGTGATGTTGATGACGGTGACGATGCCGCCGAACGGCGCAATGAGCTGCGTGTTACGCAGGCGCACCTGAGCCTGCTGCACCGCGATCTTCGCCTGCTCAAGTTGCGCCTGGGCGGCCTGCCCATCCTGCGTCGTGGGGCTAGACTGCAACTTGAGCAGGTTGGCTTTCGCCGATGCAACGGACGACGCGGCGCTGCGCACGGCGCTATCGTTGATGCCGGCGGCGGTAATTGTGTAGTTGGCCTGCGCCGATTCGTAATCGACCTGGGCCTGCTGGCGCGCCGCGCCCACCAGGGTCAGGTCGGTCTTGCCGTCGGAGACCGCCGTGTCATAGTCGGCTTTCGCCTTCTGGAGCGCAATCGCGGCCTTGTCCAGGCTGGCACGGGCGACCTGCAACTGCGAGTCGTTGACGCCGGCCTTGCGCACGGCGGCCTCGTAACCAGCCTGTGCCGAATCGAGTCCGGCCTGAGCGGCGGCGAGGTCGTAGTCGGTTGCGCCGGCCTTGACCTGGTCGTAGCGCGCCTGCTGCAGGTTGAGCGCCGCCTGCGCGTTTGCCAGCGCCAGTTGCAGTTCCGACATGTCCAATTCGGCCAGCACCTGCCCGGCTTTCACCGTATCGCCGGCCTCGACCATCACGCTCTTCACAATGCCGGTGCCCTGGAACACCAGATCAGTCGTCTGCTCGGCAGAGACGGTGCCGTTGCCGTCCACGCTGCCGATGATCTTTCCGCGCGAAACGGCAACCGTTGCGGGTCCCTGCGCCTGGGCGTTTGCGCGACCGGGCGGATTGCTGATCACCAGCGCCGTGGCGATCATCAACACAATCACGATTATCCCGGCCAGCAAACCGCGATTGATACGCGGACCTTTGGAGCGGGCGGGGGGTTGGTTGCTGGGCATGCTGCGTCCTTTCTACTTCACCCAGATGGGATCGTAGTCGTTATGGGTATTCTGACTGATATTGCGGGCACGGCTGCCATCGAGATTCATCAGCCAAAGTTGCTTGCGGACGGCGCTCTCGCGATTGGACCAGAAGACGATTTGCGAGCCGTCGGGCGAGAAACTGGGGTGCTTGTCCCACGCTTTGTCGTTGTCGGTCAGGCGCGAGTTCTCGTTGGCCAGCATGTCGTGCAGGTAGATTTCATCGTTGCCGTCGGACGTGCTGACCCACGCGATGTGGCGCGAGTCGGGCGACCAGACGGGCGCATAGTCCATGCCGGGGAAGCCCGGCGCCTCGCCGGTCACGAGCGTTTCGTAGGCGTTGCGGTTGTTGTGCGACCAGATCTGCTGGTCGGCCGGCGCGCGCAGACTGCCGCCCACGTTCTTCACATAGAGGAACATCTGGCCGTCCGGTGACGTAATCTCGCGCTTGACCATGGCTTCCAGCACATCGGAGCAGTCGCAGGGGCGCTGGCCTGTCCCGTCGGAGTTCATCACGTACAACTGGATGTAGCCGCCGGAGCGATCCGTGCGGAATAGAATCTTGCCGCGCAGCGATTCTAGTGTCTCCGCCGTTTTCTGTTCGGGCGTTGACGCCGGCAGTGACGCAGCGGTCGGGTGCGGAACCGGCGTTGTGGTCGACCGAATGGCCGGCGGAAGCGCCGTCGGGAAGACGATTGTGGGCAGCGGCAACGCCGTGGCCGCCGCGGACGACTTCTGCGGAAGCACCGTTGGGGCCGCCGCCGAGGCGCTGACGCGGCTTGTCGGGCTTGACACCGGAGGCGTCGCTGCCGCGCCTTGCCCCGCGTCAGTTGGCGTCTGCGCGGCATCGCACGCGGCCAGAAGCAGTAGGGCAACAATGCCCATTATCAGTGGTTGCGAACGAGTACGCATGCATTTCCTCTTCGAGGCCGAAACAAGTGCGGCTTCATCCAATCGACATCTAGGCGCATGGCCGAGGGCAGGCCACATCATAAATACGCCGAATGCCCTGATAAGTTACGGTCGCTTGCGTTTGGCGCATTGGTTCCCGGCGTTAAATGAACGGCGCACGCCACGTGCCGAATCCGGTCGGGAATTGACGAGCACATCGACCAGTGTACGCCAAAAGCCGTCTGTCGTCATCCGACGGGACGGCTATTCTCGGTCGCCATATCGGATGAGGGACGGTCACCCATTTGGGTGATTGCTGGCCTGCCAAATGACGATGGGCACGGCCGAACGGGCGTGATATAATTTGGTGAATATGAACGCGCATGAACAGGCCGACCGTGACAATCAACTGGCCGTCGATGAGGCGAATCGGCGCGGCCAACTGGTGCTGAATACACTGCCAATTGTCGGCATACCGGTCGTCGTCGCAATCATCATGTTCATCGTCCTGCGAATCGCCCTGGGCGAGAGCATGCAGCCGCTGCCCGACCAGCGCCCGCTACCGTTTTCGCCGTTCATTCCCATCATCGTCGTCACGGTCTTTTTCAGTTCACTCATCATTCTGGTGCGCCTGGGGCGCCCGACGGTTTCCGCGCTGCTGCTGATCGGCGCATGGACGCTGGTCACCACCCTGACGGCCCTGCAATACGGCGTCACATCGATCTTCCCGGCGCTGCTCATCATGCCGATTTGCGCCGCCGGGCTGCTGATCGATGCGGTGGCCAGCGTCAGCCTGGCGCTGTTGGCGACTCTCTTCGTGGGGGTGCTGGCATGGCTCGAAGCGCAAGGTCTGCGCGTTGGGTCGCCGGACATGCCGCCCATATTTGCGCAGAACCCATCGCTGGTGTCCACGGCGTTCTGGATCGTGATATTCTGGTCGGTGGCCGCACTTACGTCGCAGTTAGCGGGTGGTCTGCAGCGCGCGCTGAACCACAGCCGGAAGCAGGCGCATGCGTTGAGCGAACTCAGCGCGCAGCTCGAGGAGCGTGTGCGGTCGCAGACGGCGAAACTGCTGGCGCAGGAGCGCGAAGCCGCCGTGCTGGAGGAGCGTCAACGCGTCGCGCGCGATATTCACGATACGCTAGCGCAGGGGCTGACGGGCGTCGTGGTTCAACTGGGAGCGGCGGAGCGCGCGCTGGACGTCGAGCCATCGGAGGCGCAGCCGCACGTCGTGCTTGCACGCCGCCTGGCGCGCGAGTCTCTGGCCGAGGCACGCCGCTCGATCTGGAACCTGAGAAATCCGGCGCTACAGCGCGGGGAACTGGGCGACGCGCTGCGCGGTCTGGCCGAGCGTGCGAGCCGGCCCGGGCTCAGCGTGCGGTATGCACAGCAGGGCGAGGTGTGGCCGCTTCTGCCTGACGCCGAATCGGCGTTGCTCCGGATTGCGCAGGAGGCGCTGGTCAATGTCTCCAAGCATGCAGGCGCGACGCATGTTGAAGTGAACCTTGCGTATGCCGGAAGACAGGTTCAGCTCGCGATCATTGACAACGGCAAAGGCTTTGATCCCCGCGCGCTGTCCGACAGGCCGTCGGGGCCGGAGAGCGGCTTTGGCTTGCTCGGCATGCGTGAGCGGTTGGCGGCGCTGGGCGGCACGCTGCAATTGGGCAGCGACGGCGGCGCGCAGGTGCTTGCGACGGTCCCGCATCCAGATCCCGTGCGCGGGAGCGCGCAGCCCGGCGCGTTGGATACAGAATCCGGGGTAGACGCATGATTCGGCTAGTCGTAGTCGACGACCACCCAGTTGTGCGGCACGGCATTGTGGCGATGCTGCACTACGAACGGGACATGCTGGTCGTGGGCGATGCGGCCGACGGCGAGGCCGCTGTGCGTATCATTCTGGAGGAGCGACCGGACGTGGTGCTGCTCGATCTGCGGCTGCCGCTGTTAAGCGGGATCGAGGTCATGCGGCAGGTTCACGCGCAGTTGCCTCAGGTGCGCTTCCTCGTCCTGACCACCTACGATACGGACGAATATATCGTGCCTGCTCTGAATGCGGGCGCGCAGGGGTACTTGCTGAAAGACGCCACGCCAGACGAACTGGCTCAGGGTGTACGCGCATTGATGAAAGGCGGCGCGCCGCTGGAGGCGGGCGTCGCCGCGAAGCTGCTGGAAAGCATGTCCGACGCGCGCGGCGAAGACGATCTTTCGGGACGCGAGTTGGATGTGCTGCGCGAATTGGTGACCGGCGCGGGCAACAAGGCGATTGCGACCAAGCTCAACCTGTCAGAGAACACGGTCAAGTCGCACTTGAGCAGCATCTTCAGCAAGCTGGATGTGCAGAGTCGCGCCGAGGCGGTGACGGTAGCACTGAAGAAGGGCCTGGTATCGCTTGACCGGTAGCGACAACGTCGGCGCCGTATCGCCATATTTCCCTGGGGCCTTGTGTTTGCGGCGCGATGGTGTGGCGCGCACGTGTCGACGGCAAGCGCGTGTTGAGTCTGCCGTCCCGCCGCGCGCAAACGGGGTCGAAGCGCGTGCGCTGCTTTGCCCTTCGACCCCTTCGACAGGCTCAGGGGCCGGCTCAGGGCGCGTTCGTATTGCTAGGGATTCGACCGCGGAACGGTTCTACCGCGACGGCAGCAATTCTCATTTTGGAGTCGGCCGCCAGTATGCCCCCTCATCCCCTGGCCCCTGCTCCCCCGCGCACCTCCCCTTAGAATCTCGCCCCCTCCCAACAAAGTTGGGAGGGGGTCGGGGGGAGGGCAACGCCGCTTTCTTGTCGAGCCAGCTTGCGTGATAAGCACCAGGGGGCCAGTTCATAGCAAGCCGGCATTGGAAAGTACCCGTCCAAAGCCAAAATGGGAATTGCTGCCGCGACGGTTGGGGACTTGCCTGCGCACGCCTATAATCAGGGGGGTCTATGCCAACTAAGAAGCAGCGCGATGCTACGACGAATCGGTCATCCACGAACAAGCGCCGTAGTGCGAAGCAACCAAGCGGCCAGCGCGCCCAGTCGCGTCGCCCGGCAACCCCCCGTCCGGCACGTGGCGTGCCCGTTGCGCGTGGTGCTTCCCCGGCCATGCCGCCTGCGCGTGACAAGCCTGGCGGCGGGCGTTCCGCGTCCTGGCGCGAGGCGCTCGCGGAATTGAAGCAATCCGAAGCGATGATTCAGACGCTGTTCCGCATCAGCAAGAAGTTGAATGCCACATTGGATGTGGACAAGTTGTTGGACGAGCTGGCGCAAGAGGCGATTCAGATTGTCCGGGGCGAGAGCGGGTTCGCGGGCTTGCGGACCGCCGATGGCATGACAATCCACAAGTACTTCCGCGAGGGCGTGGCGATACCGTACGACTATACCTGGCCGGAAGGGCGCGGCATTCCGGGCTGGGTTCTCAAGTACCGGATCCCCTATGGCACGAGCGATGCAGCCAACGATCAGGTCCTGCAGCACGACCTGTCGATCAATGCCGGTGTGCGCTCGCTGATCTGTACGCCGATCCTGGATTCGGTCGGCGGTGTGCTCGGCTACTTCGACATTCGGAACAAGACGGACGGCAACGGCTTTACGCCGAATGATCAGGAGATGCTGATGGCGCTGTCTCCGGCCGCGTCGATCGCCATTCAGAACGCGCTGGCCTACGGCAAACGGCTTCAGGTTGAAGCCGAACTCAAGAGTTCGCACGCTCAACTGCGTGCGCTGGCGGCCAAACTGGAGGCGGTCCGCGAAGAGGAGCGCACAACGATCGCACGCGAATTGCATGATCAGCTGGGCCAGGCGTTGACGGCGCTTAAGCTGGACCTCGCCCGCCTCACCGATCGCCTGGTGGACAAAGATGCGGCGCTCGCGCGCGAGGCGGTGGCCATTACCGCCCAGATGGATGCGCTGGTGAAGACCGTCCGGCGCATCGCAACGGAACTGCGGCCCGGGGTATTGGACAACTTGGGACTGGCGGCGTCGATCGAATGGCAGTCCCGCGAATTTCAGAGGCGGACGGGAATCGAGTGCGTCGTGACCTTGCCGGATGATGATCTGCTGCTAACACGGGGGCAGGCGACCGCCCTCTTTCGCATCTTCCAGGAGACGCTGACGAACGTCACGCGGCACGCGCAGGCGAGCCGCGTGGCCGTGGAGTTGCGGGCAACGACGGACTGGCTGACGCTCATGGTGCATGACAACGGGCGGGGCATTCAACGCGGGCAGATGGCCGGCGCCAACTCGCTGGGGCTGCTCGGCATGCGCGAGCGCACCGAACTGCTGGGCGGCTCGTTCGATATTCGTGGAACGCCCAGCCACGGGACGACAGTCACCGTGGCGATCCCGCGCGCGCCGGCCACGCAGGCAGGAGGGCATGCATGACGGGGCTCAACATAATTCTGGCCGATGACCATGCCGTCGTGCGGCAGGGCGTGAAGCAGATACTGGCGGGCGCGTTTCCCTCGGCACGCTTCGGTGAAGCGGCCACGGCCCGCGATGTTCTGGAGATGGTGCATGATGGGCACTGGGATGTCGTCGTGCTGGATCTGACCATGCCCGGCAATAACGGGCTGGATGTGTTGAAGCAGATTAAGCACGATCGGCCGGAACTGCCGGTGCTGATTCTGACCATGTATCCCGAAGACCAGTTTGCCATGCGCGCTATCCGTGCCGGTGCGGCGGGCTACCTTAACAAGGAAGGCGCGCCCGAGGAATTGGTGCTGGCGCTGCGAAAGATTCTGAGCGGCGGCAACTACATCAGCGCAGCTGTGGCCGACGAGTTGATCGTGCACACGCGCCAGGACGACAGCCGTCCGATGCATGAGCTGTTGTCTGATCGGGAGTTTCAGGTGCTGTGCATGATTGGCTCCGGCAAGACGGTCAAGGATATTTCGACCGAATTGTCGTTGAGCGCGGCCACGGTCAGCACCTACCGGGCGCGCATCTTGCAGAAGATGCGCCTGAAGACCAACGCGGATCTGATGCAGTATGCGATGCAGAAGGGGCTCGTCTAGCGCATCGGCCTGCGTCGCTGCATTTCCGGGCGCCGGACAACCCGAGCCGCCGATTTCCCGGCAGGCGGTGGCTGGCGGCGATCGCTGCTCGTTAGCCGAACTGCGCGCGTGACGCGGCCGGCGCGTGCAGTGGGTGCGGTGGCCTCCTCCGATGATTTGCGCTTGCGCGCAGGGTTCCAGACGGCATGCTCAATCGTCGCTGCGGGCGCTCACTTGACCGGTCGAAAATAGGAGCCATGCTGACGTCCGGGCTGAGCCAAACGTAGGATGCGACCTCGTCTGCATTTGAGCGACGGCTGTCGCCCAGTTGCCGCGACAGACCGGTTGAAAGATGACGCTGGGTACATCAATACAGTGCGTGTATCAAAGGAGCGTGTCTGTGCATTTCGATCTGCTCATTAAAAGCGGCGATCTGGTTGACCCCGGCAGCGGGCGAGTCGGCAAGTTCGACGTTGCCATCAAGCGCGACCGGATTGCTGCCGTGGACGCCAACATTCCGGCTGAATCGGCGGCGCAGGTGATCGATGCCAGCGGGCAGTATGTCACGCCGGGCCTCGTGGACATGCACACGCACGTATATCATGGGGTGACCTACTGGGGCATTGATCCCGATCCGGTAGCAGCGCGCACCGGCGTCACGACGTGGCTTGATGTCGGGTCGGCCGGCGCTTTCAACCTGATCGGCCTGCGCAATTACGTTGCGAAACCGGCGACGGCGCGCGTCTACGCGCTGCTGCATATCGCCTCCGTCGGCCTGACGGCCGAGACGTGGGAGGCCTCCAATCTGAACTACTGCAATGTCGACCTGTGCTGCACGATGGTCAATCGCAATCGCGATTGGGTGCTGGGCGTCAAAGTGCGCATTGACGGGAATACGGTCGGGCCGAACGGCATCGAACCGCTCCGTCGCGCGCAGGAGGCCGCTCGGCGCGTTGACCTCCCGTTGATGGTGCACATTGGCGATTCGGGTCCGAGCATTGACGGCCTGGGCGAAGTGCTGCCGCTGATGCGTCGCGGCGACATCTTGACGCACTGCTTTACGGGGCGCGACATGCGCATTGTCGACGGCAAAGGCCGCCTGCTCGCCGCGGCCCGGCGGGCCTGGGATTCCGGCGTGGTTATGGATATCGGGCATGGCGCCGGCTCGTTCTCGTTTGAGACGGCCGAGGCCCTGATTCGCGACGGATACAAGCCCGACGTGATCTCATCCGATATTCACCAGTTGAGCGTGCATGGCCCGTGTTTTGACCTGCCGACCTGTCTGAGCAAGTTCCTTGCACTGGGCATGACGTTTGGCGAGGTGATCGAGCGAGCGACATCGCGTCCGGCCCAAGTGTTGGGTCTGGACGATGCTGTCGGCACACTGGCACCGGGCCGGCTCGCCGATGTGGCGCTGTTTCGTATCGAGCGCGGCGATTTCACATTCTACGATGTGGCCATGAACGCACGCACCGGCCACGAACTCGTCCGCAACACGCTGACGATCGTTGGCGGTCACGTCATGCCGCGAAAGCCTGATGCGCCGGCGGCGCCCTGGATTGTGCTCAGCGACGCACAGCGCGCCCTCATCGAGCGCGGTCACACACCGGCGGCATTCATAGACGCATCAGCGGCCGCATAAGCCGCTCGCCGGACCCCAAAACGCGCGACGGCGCACCGGTCGAGCTGCATGCGCAGCCGCGGCGCCGGTTCCAGCCGAGGCAAGGGGCGGCGACCGCCAGTCGCATCGTGTGTGGCCGGCGATCGCCGTGCTGTCTTGCCGCTAGGCCGACTTGGGTTGGGCTGCCAGCAACTGCGCGAGCAGCTCGCTACCTTGCGCTGGCACGAGTGTCACCCGCGCCTTGCTTTCCGCGATCTTGCCCAGTTCAAGAATCTCGAACATCGTATTCGCCACGTCAGGGTCGCTGCTGATCTTCTGCAGCGCTTCACCGACGATCTTCGGGCGCATAGCGTTGGCCTTGCCAAATTCGATTGACGCCTGACGCTCGGCCGTGCTGCTGATGATGCTGACCTGGTTGACGCCGTCCTGGGTGATAGCGGAGGTCACCTGGCGCAGCCGGTTGACGACCTTCTCCTCGATCTGTTTGATCATGCCCACATCGCGGAAGTGCACTTTGCGGATGTACACGGAGCCGAGCTTGTAGCCCCACTCGACGGATTTGGGCGACACGTCGCCGCGCACCGCCTGGCTCATGGCGTGCCGGTCTTCCAGCATGCTGCCCAGCGGCAGATTGCTCAGGGTGCGCACGGTTGCGTTGCCGACGTTCGCGCTCAGCGATCCTTGCGGGTCGGCATTCTTGAACATGTAGAAGACCGGGTCGCTGATGTACATCTCATACCAGATGCCGATGCCCATCGGCGCGCCTTCTTCGGAGTTAACCGGTTGGCTGCGCAGGTACTGCTGGTCCAACCGCATGTCGAGCACCTGGCAGGTGCCCAGCCAGTTCACCAGCGCGGCTTGCGGCCCCAGCCGGGGCCACAGCAGGTGCAGCCCGGGCTCGCGCAGCACGCCCAGCACTTTGCCAAACAGCACGTACACGCGGCAGGTACCCTCCTGCACAATGGCATAGGTGCCGAACATGCGCAAGCCCCACAGCGCCACCGGCACAACGAACCAGGCGGCACAGAACGTGACGATCGCGGCCCCCAGCAGGCTGATCAACGCGTTCATGGCTTCACCTCCAGGATGGCGTGCTCAGTCTGCCCGAAGACTTTCAGGCGCACATTGCGCAGGTAGGTGCTGAGCGCCGCCGGGCCGCTCCGTTTCAACTCGGTGAGTTGCGCGGCGAGCGCGTTCAGCGGCTCGACCTCGGCCTGCGCCTTCAGCGTTTCAATTTCCACGGCGCGGCGCGATTGCACGATCTTCTGGTCGGCGCCGGCGTGGGCGAGGCTGATTTCCGACGAGACCTGGTTCTGCGCCGTGTTGATCGCGGCCAGCGCCGACTCGACTTCCGGCGGCGGGTCGATACTGGTGATGAGTGTGGCGTCGAGCACGATGCCGTAGCGCGCGGACGATGACACGCACTCGCGATCCATGTGCTCGTTGAGGTCGCGCAGATTCTTGCGCAAGTCGTTGATTGATACGCCCGCCATCTTGCTGATATCCACCGCTTCTTCCGCGGCATGCGGCGCTTCGAAGCCCGCGATGCGCTCGCGCAGGATCGACACGAAGTAGCCCATCACATGCGCGATCGGGTTCTTGACGCCGAAGATGTAGGCGTATAGGTTGCGTTCGGAGATACGGTAGCGCAACTGGCCCGACAGCCCGATATTCAACTGGTCTTTGGTGACCGCCTCGAGCACCGTGCCGCCCTGGTTGAGGCTGCGGTTCTCCGGGTCGAATGCAATGCTGATGGTTTCGGTCGCGATCGATACCTTGTAGATGCGCTCCCACGGCCATTTGAAATACGGCCCGCCGGGCTGAATGACGCGCACCTGCGGGTACGTATAGCGCTCGCGTTCCTCCGGGGTCAGCGACTCCGCGATTGGGTCGTTGAGCGTCGTCACGCCGGGAATACGGTCGGCGCGCCCGAAAACCGTCTTGACCGCGCGCTCGTTCTGGTTGACCGTGTAAAAGCCCATCAAGCCGTAGCGAATCACGAACCAGCCCAGGAAACCCAGCAGGCAGCCGAACAGTGTTCCGCCGAATTCCATAGTGGCACCCCCGTAAGGTTGGTCAATCGTTCTTGGATTTGCGGGTTGATTATACCCCAGCACCGGTGCGCACTGGCGGATCCCTGCGCCGGCTCTGGCAGCAATTCTCAATTTGGCTTTGTAC